>JBMYUM010000123.1:5131-10256 GCA_049605375.1 Phycisphaerae bacterium
TCCTTTGTCCGTCACGACAGCTCATTCTGTTTCACTGCTTACAGGTAGAGCACTCGCCGTGCCAAACTGGAGATGCAGCCCCGCCAAACCCTAAATACCTGCAAACAAAAGACTTACGAATCAATCAGGAGAAATGAGACACTCACCGCAATGCCAGTTTGACAGGATTCGCTGGCAGTTGGCAGCATCCTACGGATGCGTCACACCTGAATTGTTGGAATTTGTAGGATCGAAAAGTGTCAAAGCTGCGGCACTGGTTGACCAGCGGGCATCGTCGTGATCGACGGTTCCTTCGGTGCCACTCGTTGCTTGATGACCTTGGTGGGATGCTCGGCGCAAATTACGACATTCCAACACATCCGACCCAGCCAGGGGAACCATCGAAGCAAGCGTTCATCAATGGCTGACAAACGTTGGTAGAGTGGTGCAAGTCGATCAGCGTCGGTGATGATCTTCTTCCAGTACCGTTCCTTGCTGGGATGGACGCGTTCGATCAAGAAGAAACGCATGAAGATCCATAGACTCGTGAGCCAGAAACATCGATGGGAGACGCTACGGAATCGCTGCTCGAATGTTTCCACGTCCCGAATGTCCAAGGGCGTTTCATCTTCTGTGCGGACACTCGTCGCCATGCGACGGTAAATGTTGATGATCGGATTGTGTCGTAATGGGTCCCAGGCTACGAAACGACCATCCGGTTTCAGCACCCGACAGACCTCGTTGAGGCAGCGGTTCATATCGACATGATGAAGCATGTTTGCCGCATAGACGATGTCGAAGCTGTTATCGGGGAGATCGAGCGACTCTGCTCGTGACTGCACACAACGGACTTTTACGCCGTGGCGATCTGCGACTTGTGAAACAACGTCGAGCATGCCGGACGATAGATCGACGGCCGTGACGTCAGCCCCTTGTGTCGCAAAATAGACGGCTGCTTCACCCGCACCGCTTCCAATGTCCAGTACGCGAAGGTTCTTGACCGAACCCAGCCAATTCATGACGAACTGGTTTTCCGGCGCCGTGCAGGCTTCGAAGGAACCGGTGACCGGAACGGTGTCAGGGTCGATCGCCTTGCCCCACTCGTCGTGGAAATCCTCTTCACCTTGATAGTCAATGTGGCGTGCGCAGCGCGGGTGCGATTGATCATCGTGACCAACGTCGATCGGATCGGTCGTCGTATCTGGCGGCGTGGTGCTAGTCGACACGAAGTAATCCCTGCGAATAAACCTGAGCACGGTGTTCGAACAACCGCATGCAGACCCTCATGGCTACACATCTGGCAGCCTATCCCGGAACGTGAGCAGACTTTGCACAGGTTCCCATAATGCGATTCCCCATATGGTTCGGATCGACGTAAGAGCCGGCCGCCTTTAGCTAGTCGCACGGTCGATTACACGTGAAACAAGGCACGCTCGCCCTTCCTTCGACGAGTACGGCCTATGAATGCACTGGCGGGCTTCTCAGGCTGGCCCACTGGCAGGCCGATAATCTCGATAGTGGTATGCCTACCGAACGAGATGCATGGCGATTCGCGTACGCCGTACGAGGCGCTGGGGGAACGCTTTTGATGAGAATGCAAACAACTACCTTGTCGCACAACGGGCGGGACGAATCGGTATCGATTCCCGCGGATGTTTTCTGGTTACCTGGCGTCGTTGGTGTAGCGTGCGCGATCGTGCATCTACTCACTTCTCGACTTTGGGTGACACCAGATTCCACAGCCTACTTGTCGCTTGCGATGGGACTTGCCGAGAACGGCGACTTTTCGCAGGCGTCTTTTCAACTGCGTCTTCCCGGCTACCCGCTTCTTCTCGCGGGCGTCTTCAGGCTGTTTGGATCAGCATCTGCCACGGGAATACTGATCACGCAACACGTCATGGTCGTCGTGATGTCGATGCTCGTTGCCGGAATTTTCTATTCCTTGCATGCCTCCAAACGATGGGCTGTGGTCGCCGGACTTCTATCAGCAACGAGTCCCTACGTCGCCGGGTACGCCAATGCCGTTCTGACCGAAGTTCCTTATGGATTCATGCTGACGCTGACCATGTTCTTCCTTATTCGTTTTGTACGAACCGAGAATCCCTGGCTTCTGGCTGGTGCTTCTCTAGCGGCAGGCTGTGCGGCGTTGATCAAGGATGTGGGTCAGTACGCCTTTGTGCTCTGCACCCTGGTCTTACTTGCGATGCTGTGTCGGCCGTTACTCGAACGACTGTTGGTTCACTTACCGGGAGCCCCGTCGATGCCCGCTCGCGTTCCTCATGGCGATTCGAATGGCCGATCCACATCGGGCCGACGCGGGCCAATGCTACGACTGTTTGCCTTCGCCATTGTTCCCGGCCTGTTTGTGTTAGGGCCGGTGATGGCTTTGAATCTCTACAACTTCGGTCGAATCAAAGCGAACGCGAATCACGGCTTGCTTTATTACTACCGTGCCGGATGCCTCGACGAGTTGGATGATCCAGCGAGTGCCGCACAGCAGACAATACGTCAGAGGGTTGCCGACGCTCGTCAACGCGGTTGGATACCAGCAGACGCAACGCATCACGATTACATTCCCACGGTGATGGCCATGGAACGGCATCTCGGTCATCACGGCTCCGTTTTCGAATCGGGACGCCTCGCTGAGATTGGCGACGTGTTGCGCGAAGCGGGCACGGACCTCATGAAAGCGTACCCGGAACGCATCGCCTTCAGCGTGATGCGCGACACCTATCGCATTTTGATGATGCCGGACGACGGCTATCGCATGCAGCCCGGTGGTCAGTTCTCCGAAAATCGTCTTGCACCGGAGCACGAACTGCATGCCCCGACGACCTATGTCGCGGCCGTTCGCGCCAAGCCTGGTATGCAACGCCTCAACCGGTACCTTCGATTTGGTAACGAGCCCGGACCGTTGACGCATGCCGTAACCCCCATCCTGACCACACATCGCACGTGGAAGGAGCGAGCATCGTTACCTTTCGTCGTGGCTGATACACCTTACGAGGGGCTCATGCTGATGGCTGGTTTGGGTTGGCTTTCATTGCTGTGGATGCCTGCAAGTCGCCCCATCGGTTGTCTTGTCGGGTTCGTCGTGTTTTATCACGCACTTGGTTCCGCCTTTATGGGGGGCGTTCAACCCCGCTATATCATTCCGGTTCACCCCCTGGTGACCGTGCTGTTGGGCGCAGGCTTGGCTGCGGCCTGGAATCTGGCATACGCGACCTATATGCAAAGCCCGCTGTACCGTCCTCGTCAGGCCTTGGAAGTCTGATCAACAGCTCACGCTCATGCTAGCCGAGGTTGCAGATGCTGGACGTCGTCACCGTGAGAACCTATGCTCTTTTGATTGGCATTTGATTTCGCTGGTGACGGATCGACGAAATGCTGCTCTGGCTTTTCCTGCTGTTTACATGCATACCGCTCCTGGAATTGGCACTCCTGTTTGAAGTGGCCAAACGCACGAGCTTCGGCGCGACGATTTTGCTGGTCATTCTGACAGGCAGCATTGGCGCCTATCTGGCTCGTCGCGAGGGTATTCGAGCCCTCCAGCGGATCCAGGATGCCGCCTCTCGATCGGAGTCACCCACGTCGGCCATGTGGGACGCTGTTTTGATTCTCATCGCGGGAGTCGTATTGATCACGCCCGGAATCCTGACTGATTTCCTTGGCTTTTCGCTGCTGCTTCCCCCTGTCCGACGTCTCTTGGGAAACGGACTCTCGAGGTGGCTGCAACGGCGTATGGTGCATGCGCGTGAGACCGGTCATGGCGGTAACGGCGTGTGGTTTTACACAGCAAATTTTTCATCCACGGATCCCGGATCGGGCCCTGACGGTGATACATTCGTCGATGTGCAAGCGACGTCTCACGAGAAGGTCAAGCGTACAACGCTGGAGATCGGAAGTGACGATCAGAACGCGAATGAACGCTAGCGAATACCGGTATGCCCCATCACGTCACGCACATCGACCAGGAGTGTGCGACCATTCGGGCTGCGTTGATCCCTCTCGACTATAAGGACTTTTGATGAACGCAGGATGGGTAAAGGTAGCGGCGGCAATTGGCGCACTCTCGGTAGGATTGGGTGCGTTCGGCGCCCATGGCTTGAAGGGAAAGATCGAGCCTGAGAAGCTTGCCAATTTCGAAACCGCTGTCCGTTATCAGATGTATCATGCCCTGGCGCTGCTCGCAACGGCGTGGTATGTCGGTCATGGTGGCTCGCGGTGGAGTCGAATGTCCGCGTGGAGTTTTCTGATCGGAGTCCTCTTTTTCTCAGGCAGTATCTACGGACTGACCTTTACGACGATTCGCTGGTTCATTCCATTCACGCCAGCCGGCGGGCTGCTCCTGATGCTGGGATGGGTCTTTCTCGGGCTATCTTCGCGACGCTCCAATCGTCTCCAGACACCGTCAACAGCCCCATAATCCAACCGTTTTGACCGGTTTAGGTACAGGTACAGCGACTAACCAGCAAGATAGCGGAACTTAGAGTGATTGTGGGTCGATATAAGGCAAGTGGTTGGCCCTATTGTGATTCGGCTGATCCATTCGGTGACTTGACTTTCGAACTCGCAGCACGAGTATAGCGAGTCTGGTCAGTCAACTATGTGACGTGTATGGCGCAAAAACATCAACTCAACCTGGACGACATTCGGCATATTGCTCACCTCGCAAGGCTTTCCCTTACCGAAGAGCAGCTTACTCAGTATGCCGAAACGCTAACATCGATTCTGCAGTACTTCGAGACGCTTGATCGCCTCGATACCACGCAGGTTGAACCGACGGCGCATGCGCTGCCAACATTCGATGTACTCCGGGAAGACGAAGTCAAAGAGACGATGGATCCGGACGACGTCGTCATGCACGCTCCGGATGCACAGGACAACTTCTTTCGCGTACCGAAGGTACTGGACCAGGAATAGCCGTTTAACTCGATGTGAGGGCACACAGTGGGTGCCGTAGTTTCACTTGCAGGACAACATTCATGCGGACTGACCAAGGCCTTTGACACGGTCTCCGCTTACTGTGAGCGCATTGAGAAACACAACGATGATTTCGGCGCGTTTGTTGCCTTTGATTCAGATAAGGCGCTGGAAGCCGCAGCGGCCTTAGACAATCGCGTCGCTGCGGGCGAGAAAGTCGGCC
>JBMYUM010000124.1:0-10196 GCA_049605375.1 Phycisphaerae bacterium
CGTGGTTCACAGCCGTGGGCATGGCACCCGCTACGCTTGCATCGAAAGCGGTCTAGTCGTTCGATGGGGGCTGGCGTTATCTCAGGCAGGGTCGCCCAGGGTGGCCGGTCTGCGGTCGGTTGGACCGCAGCATCATCTCAGGCCGCCGATAGCACAGCCGCAATATCATTTCATTCAATAGATTGCAACTGCCACGGCATCTTGGCGGGAATCGCGTATCGGATGTGCGCAGTAAGACGCCCCGACAGACTCATGGAATCGGCCGGGGCGGATGGTGTTGTGTTGTGCGGGTATGAATCCGACGGTGTGGCGCTAGTTGACCTGGTCGCGCAGCCAGTCCTCGGTCATCCCCTTTTCGCTCAGGGCTTTGGAAACATCCGTATCTGTGTCACGGGCGAGCGCCAACAAGATGTGCCAAGCGTCGATCTGACCGTCTCCGTAGCGGTTGGCCGAATCGACTGCCAGGATCATGGTGTGCCAGAATTTTGGTGACCGGAATGCCTTGGCCAGTTCCTGCTGGTGGACCCATTCGAAATGGCCGTGACGCGAGTGGGTGAGGTCATGATCGGCTTCACCCGGCGACTGCAGGACGCTGACGACTTTGTCTCGGAGGATGCGTTCGTCGATACCCTGTGAATGGAGGACTTTGGAGGGGATGCTGCCCTCGTGCTCCAGGAGGCCGAGAATCAGGTGTTCGGTACCGACATACTTGTGCCGATACTCGCGGGCCTCTTTGATGGCAAGTGATATAACTTCTTTCAGTTCATCACTTTGCGATCTCGCGCCATCATCCTTGTTGACCTGCTGTTCTTTCAGCTGGGCATGTACTTCATTTCGTACGGCTTTCAGATCGACGTTCAGCAGTTGCAGGGCTTCCGTCGCCACGCAATGCCCTTCGGCGATGAGCCCGAGCATCAAATGGGCAGGCACCAGTCGCTGATGGTGGAGTTTACTAGCCTCAAGGTTCGCAAGTGCCATCGCGTGGCGGGCACGATCAGAAAATCGCTCATGCATCTGTTACAGACCTTCCTTCTGGCGGTCGATCACCTAATGTCCACAGCTACATCGGCTTTTCATTTTGGGGGGCCGCTAGCTTTCCAATTCGGCTTCGAGTCTAGCGGGCGTCAGGACAAAGGACAATATCGCACCTCAATCCAGTGCTGCATCTTTTGGACTTTCGTCGTTTGCGTCCGAAATAGAGCCGTGGGTATTCGCGCCACGGTCCTTTTGAAGCAATCCTTCAGGCCCCAGGCTCATCCGTCGTTGATGGAGACGAGGAATCTGTACGACCGCATGCTGAGCGAGCTTGCGGTCACCTCGGCTTCGTTGGTCGGTGGGGCTGTATGATCACGATTTTGATTCAAATTGGATTGCACCGCATGAAGGGGGCGTTGCTGCTGCTAGCCTTGTTGGTACCGGCCGAAGTTGTGGGGCAGTCGGCTCCGCAAGCGGTGCCATTTCCCGAGCTGATCGGGATCACCAAGCCTGCCCGCACGGCCTCACTGGGTCCCAGCAATCCTCAGATTCTTGCGACGGTCCATGTTCGTGAAGGCATGACCGTGATCGAAGACGACCCGATATTCTCCTTCGATGACACTCAGCAGCGATTACGTGTTGCATCGGCATCGGCGACGGCCGAGTCCGATCTGGACGTCCGCCTTGCGGAAGCCAAGTGGCAGAAGGCCAAGTTGGAATTTGAGTGGTTCCGCAATCTGGATTCGGGCAACAATGCTTCCTCCAAGGAGCTAAACGACGCGCGCGCCGACATGAACATCGCGCGTCTTGAGTATGAGTTAGCCCGATTCGAGTTGCAGCAGAGTCGCCGGAACTACGAGCGTGAGAAGCAGGTGCTGGATGAACTTCATCATCATGCTCCGTTCTCCGGATATGTTGCCGAGATCATGCACGAGCCTGGTGAAGCGTTGGATCAGCAGGAGGTGGTTTTGTCGCTGGTTCAGCTCGACCCGCTCCACATTCTTATCGACTGTCCGATTTCCCTGGCTCATCGTGTAAAGGTCGGCGAGAGCGTCGACATTCACCCGGTGGATGTCCCGTGGTCACCTCGCAAGGGCGAGGTACTGATGAAGCAACAGGTCGCCAACGCCGCGAGCCAGACGTTTCGAGTCAAGATCTCGGTCGACAATCCGGATCTTACGTGGATGGCGGGTGTTAAGGTGGCGGTGTTGTTTGCGGATCGTCTCGCTCATCGCCCCACTGAAGAATCGCTGAAGGCAACCGGCGCTCCGAAACAATGACAAGCGTGCTGACGATGGTCGGCATGTGATCCATGTGAAATGAGCAGGTAGCACAATGTTCGATGATCTTGGCAAGAAAAGTGATGCTGCGAACCTTGATTCGAATGAGGCTTTCGATCTGTTGCAGGATCTGAGTCGCAATACGCCGGAGGAAATCCGTCGCCAACGGAATCACTTTCGGGTCGCGATCAAGACCTCGGTCACGCTTCAGCCCGGTAACGCGAGCGAGATGCTCAAGCTGAAAGTTCAGGGAACGACGGGCGACATTTCGGAGGGCGGGCTGAGTTGTCTGTTTCCGATTCCGATGCTCGTGGGCGACATCTACCGGCTTAGTTTTGATCGCGCCGTCATCGACTTACCCATGACCTATGCTCGTTGTGTCCGTTGTCGCGAAGTGCGTGAAGATGCCTTTGAGGCGGGCTTCCGGTTCTTTGCCAATATCTCGCTTCCGGATATTGCGCAGCAGGAATCGTTGCAGATTTGAGTTCGTTGACGCCGTTTCATAGAAGTTTCAAACGTCATGAGTCAATCGAGCCAACCGAATCCTCCTGTCGATCCTTCGACCGACCCGGCGACCGCAAACCCTACGGCCGGTTCGGAGTCTTCGCTCGATCCCTATGCTGATATCACTGCACTGGTTCGTCGGCGGATCAGTCGATCCAAGCTTGCTTCGGAAGCGTTGCGAGTCATTGGGCGCTATTTCAAGACACCGTACGCCACAATCCACCTCAAACTTCAGTCAGAGGTGCTGGAAGATCACTGCCATTTTGGAACAGATAATCCGACCTTCTGGAAACCCAACGTCGAGGCTTTCCTGACGGATGCGGTCGCGGACGGTCAGCCACGTGCGCGAACCTTGAAGTCTCGCAGCAATGCCACCAAGGTGGCATTCCTTGCAACTCCGCTGTTCGATACGTCGGGTGCGCCTGCCGGTGCCATCGCGCTTGTTGTCGCGCCGATTCAGGAAGCGCAGGTTATTCCCGCGCTAACGAAGCTGGAGTCACTTGCGCGTTTGCTTTCCGTCTCTCTCGAGTTCATCCAGATGCAGCCCAGTGGTGGTGGCGGGAGCGGGATGTCGCAAGGGGCGGCACAGGCCGGCATGAAGACGGCGGCCTGCGACTCGCCGATCGAACTCGCATTCACCATTACGAACGAGTTGCGGAACAAGCTCGCTTGCGAGCAGGTCATTCTCGGAATGGTCAAGCACGCCCGCGTGAACATTATTTCGATCTCCGGGCTCGATGAGGTGAAGAAGCAGAGCCCCGGTGTGGTCTGCATGACCGGTGCGTTTGAAGAGTGCCTCGATGCCGGCATGCCGATTGTTCAGACGCAGCGCGGCGGTTGGGCCGGCGATGAAGAGAAACGAAACTACCGGCTTCACGGGAAGTGGCACGGCATCGCAAACGGCGATGCGGTTGCGTCCGTTCCGCTGTTCTCCGGTGATGAGATTGTGGCTGTTCTCGGGCTGCGTTTTCGGCGCGATCACGATTTCGAAGCGGAACGACTTGACGATATTCGTAAGCGTGTCGAGCCCTACGCGGCCTCCCTGCGGTTGGCCATGCGAGCGCGGCGTAATCTGGCCGGGCACTGCATCGATGCCGCACGCGAGACGGTGGGCTACGTCATGGAGCCGAACGCATGGGGTCGCAAGATTGCTGCTGCCACAGCGATCATGGCATCGCTATGGGTTGGCTTTGGCAGCATGGATCATGAGATCGGTGTGGACGCTGCAATCACGGCTGCGGAGAGTCGTCACATTGCCAACCCGATCGACGCCATCCTTCTGACGGCCCCGAAGGTCGAGGGTGATCCGGTGAAGGCCGGTGAAGTTCTCGCCCAGTTCGACCAACGTGACCTGCTACAGGAAAGAGAGCAGTTGCAGGCTGAGCTCGCGGTCGCGGACATCAACACGGATATTGCGCGTGCATCTGATTCGCCTTACGAAGTCACGCTTGCGGAATCGAAGGCAAAGCTGGTACGGACCAAGTTGGACATCGTCAATCGCCGTATCGAACAAGCGACCGTGGTATCGCCGATCGACGGGATCATCGTTTCGGGTGATCTTCGGCGGCGCATCGGCGGCGTTCTTCAGCGCGGCGAACCGCTGTATGAAATCGCTCCGATGGATCGCTGGACCCTGGAGCTGAAGATTCCGGACTCGGTATCCGACGAAGTCGAGGCGCAGCTTGACGGTGAGTTTGCGAGCTTCGCCCGACCTGATCAGCTTCACGGTTTTCGGATCTCACGTGTGAAGCAATCGGCAAGGCCCCTGGACGCACGAAACGTCTTCATTGCGGAAGCCGACATCCGTTCCAATGAGGATTGGATCAAACCGGGCATGGAGGGGATTGCCAAGGTCAACATCGGGCAACGACGCGTGTGGTGGATCTTCTTCCACAAAGCCATTGACTATTTGCGGGTCAATTTCTGGATATGACCGCCGCCACTCCTCAAACAACGGGGCTGCCACCGGGTGCTGACGAAGGACCGCCGTCGCTCTCATCGCAACTGCATGGTGTCCAGCTTGGCGTCCGAGAAGATCTTGACGTCACGCGTCACCTGTTTCGTGGCGAACCTTCGTACATCATTCGCGACCCGGTGACGTTTCAGAGCCAGCGCCTCACACCGGCCGACTATGACGTATTTTCCAGTCTTGATCCGTCGCGATCGTTGGGCGACATCTTCGAGGATCTGGTCAAGAAGGAGAAAGCGCAGCGCGAAGACGAAGAGGAGTTCTACCGCTACGTCATGAGTCTTCACCGCATCGGTTTTCTTCAACTTCCCATATCCAGCGACAAGATGCTCTATCGCAGGCATCAGATGAAAGTACGGGCTCGGAACCAGGAGAGAGTCATGAGTATTCTCTTCCTGAAGATTCCGCTGGTGAATCCGGATGCGTTCCTGAATCGGACCATTGGGCGAGTCTCGTGGATCTTCTCTCCGCATTTCTTCGTTCTCTGGTCTGCCATGATGCTCGCGGCCGGATTCATTGTCCTGAAGCGTTGGAGCGAGATCACGGAGCCTATTCAGGGTTTGCTGGCAACGCAGAATCTCGTGCTCATGTGGGTGACGCTTATTGGTCTCAAGGTCTTTCATGAATTGGGTCACGCCTACTGCTGCAAGCACTTCGGTGGGCACGTGCCTGAAATGGGCGCGTTCATGATTCTGTTTACACCATGCGCTTATGTCGACGCGACGGCGTCATGGGGATTCACGCGTAAGAGGCACCGTTTGTATGTGTGCCTGGCCGGCATGTATTTTGAGTGCATTCTCGCGTGTATTGCGATTTTCATATGGGCGTTATCGGGGCCGGGGTTGTTGAAGAGTGCCTGTTACAACGTCATCTTTCTCGCGACGGTGGTGACCATTCTGTTCAACATCAATCCCTTGATGCGGTACGACGGATACTACGTCCTGAGTGATCTTGTTGAGATTCCCAACCTTCGATCGCGATCGACGAACTACGTTATCGCCCTGCTCAAGCGGATCGTATTCGCCGTCCGATCAAATGCCGGTCATTCGCCGGCCGAGCATTGTATTCTCCTCGGTTATGGCGTGGCCGCAGCGATCTACAAGGTCGTGCTGGTGCTTACTATTTCGGCCGTCATCGCATCCAAGGTATTCCTCGTCGGCGTGCTGATGGCCGTCTTTTATGTCGGCTCGACGGTTTTCAAGACGCTTTGCAGCATGACGGAGTACTTGTGGCAAGCCGAGGAGACGGCTCACGCTCGAATTCGCGCCATATCCATCAGTGTGATCACGCTGCTGTTCGCACCGCTTGCGGTCTTCCTGGTCCCCGTACCGGCGTCGGTGGTTGCGGGCGCGGTCGTCATCGCCGAGAACGAGTCCGTGACGCACGTCCGCGAGCCGGGATTCGTACAGGCTTTATGGCTTCGGAATGGTCAGAAGGCGACGGCCGGCATGCCGCTATTGCAGCTTGAGAACCACGTCTACGACGAGCAGGTCGCAACGGCCACATCGCTGGTATCCGCTGCGGAGACTCGACTTGATGCGTTCCGCGTGATTCGCCCCGCGTTCGTTGAGCAGGAGACTGCGCAGCTTTCGCTGAGCCTTCGGGAATTGAGCATGGCGCAGGAGAGCCGGGATCGTCTGACGATTCACTCGCCCAGCGACGGGCGGGTCGTGGAGTGCCTTGAGCCTGAGGACGTTGGTCGTTTTCTGGAGCCTGGAACTCCGGTTGCCACTGTCATTTCAGGGCGTTATCAAGTAATCGCCGTTTTGAATGAACAGCAGATGGCGGCGGTTCAGCCTCAAGCCGGTGACATTGTCGCATTCCGCTCGCTCGCTTCCCCCGGAACGAGCATCGAAGGCATCGTGGAGCGGGTGTTCCCGTCGGGCTCGCGGACCATTGATCTGGAATCGCTTACGCACATTGCGGGCGGCACCATTGCGGTCAATCCGGATGACGGCACCGCCGCCGAGCCTTACTTCGAGATTCTCATCAACCTCGACAGATTCGCGTCGGATGAACTTCTTTACGGTATGACGGGCGCCGTTCAGCTGGAAGCACAGCCTACGCCACTTGGCGTTCGCGCGACGCACCGCCTTGTGAGGTTTGCCAACCGATTGCTACGCGAATAGAGCGGGCGTTCAGCACGCCATCGCGTTCGGATCCTGGGACAGCCTTCGTGCCCAGTCCGCGTACGCCTGGTGCATGCGTTGTGTGATCGGCCCCACGTTCCCATCGGCGATGACTTGCCCATCCACCTTGGTGACCCCGAGCACTTCGATGGTGGTCGACGACATGAACACCTCATCTGCCTGCAACATGGTCGGCACGTCAAAACCGTTCTCTCTTACCGGCAAGTCGATAGATTCGGCGCACTTCATCAGAAACGCCTGGGTGATGCCATGAAGCACGTTCTCCGTTCGCTCGGGCGTGATGATGGCACCGTCTTTGACCATGAAGATGTTTGCGGAGGTGCATTCTCGTACCGACCCTGTCGAGGTTACGAATATGGCATCATCGAATCCGGAACGGATCGCTTCGTTCTTGATCATGATGTTCGGCAGGAGGGTAATGGCCTTGATAAAGCACTTGTCCCATCGGATATCTTCCGCCGTCTTGAGCGAGGCCCCCCGCCGGCGCATTTCTTCCGGCAAGCTGTGCAGGGGCTTGAAAGTAAGAACAACGTTGGGCGTCAGGTCATCTCGATAGACGTGCGATCGCGGCTGCGTTCCTCTTGAAATCTGCACATAGATCATGGCCTGCCCATCGGCTTCGGCACGTTCGAGACCTTCGAGGATTATGGGTTCAAGCGGATGGCTGTCGAAGTCGTAGTCAAGTTGAATAGCGCCGAGGCTTGTGCGCAGTCTCGTCATATGCTCGTCGAGCAGGAAGGGGCGCCCGTCGTAGACGGCGATCACCTCGTACACGCCATCGCCAAACTGATAGCCACGATCTTCGATCGATACCATAGCCTCTTCCACCGGGCCAAATGTTCCGTTGAGGTATGCCAGTTCTTTCATGATCACATCCTTCCTGTTTCCGGGGATAACGTCCGTGTCATCCCTTGCCGATTCCGCCAAGCCTACATCTTGCGACTACAATTCGGGCGCGGGCCTACCGAGCGCTGAACGTACGTCCTTCAACCAGTTCAAGCATTGCTCGCGCCGCTTTTCATCTTTCATGGTTTCATAGGAGCGTGTCAGGAACTGATCCGCCTGTTCAAAATTCTGCAGATCTCTAGCGTAGATGATTCCCAGCAGGAACATCACGTTGCCATGTTCGAGACTTCGGGGATAGCACTCGACAAATCGCTCGAAGACACGGGCTGCCTGGTTGTACTGCCCTTTGCCATACAAGTCTCGCCCCATCTCCATCTGCTGATTTTCCGGCATGCACTGTGCCGGCTCTTGATCGAGTAACTGAAGGTATTGTGTGGCGGCTTCCGACGTCTGACCGCTTTCCAGCGTGGTGGCTATTCGTGCCCGGGCATCGGCGATGCGGTCGAACCGCTCATTCTCCGCGCGTTGCTCTGCGGGGGTAAGCGTACCTCGAGCGACCTGGCCGAACTGAGCCTGCGCCGCTGCACCGGGTTGCGCCATGGCCGCGGCGAATTCTCGACGCTGATTCCATCGCTTCCACAGTGCGAGCATATCGAACTGATCTCGCGGGAGAGCTCGGACCATCAGCATCACGACCGTGCAGGCGAAGCCGAACAGATATCCGGCGAGGTGCGCTTCGTTGGCTACATTCCCCGCACCATGCAACGATGGCGAGATGATGTTGTCGTAGACGATGATCTTGAGCCCGATGACCAACATGGCGGAGACTTCGATGAAGTAGACGAAGAACATCCAGATCATGACCGTCACGCGGCTGCGTGGGAAAAGCACGAGATAAGCGGTGGTGACCGCTGCGATTGCTCCCGAGGCGCCGACCAATTGCACTGTGGCACCGCGAACAACCGCGAACCCCCAGGCAGCGAAGATACCGCCCCCCAAATAGAACAGGAGGTACGGCCAATCCCCCATTTTGCCGTTCACACTGTTACCGAAGACCCAGAGGAAGAGCATGTTTCCCAGCAGGTGCCATGCATCGGCGTGGAGAAACTGGTAGGTCAGGAATTGGTGCAAGGCGGGCGAGGCCGACTGAAACGCCAGCTGTTGATCGCGGAATGCCTCGAGTTGCGGATTCGCCCCACCGACATTGAAAACCAGAAAGACGAGCATGTTGAGCCCGATGAGTGCGTAGTTCATCATCGGTACGTGTCGGGAATCTGATTCGGTTCGGATCGGGATGATCATGATCGCTGCCTGCGTTTACTCAAACTCGGGTTACTCGCCACCGGCTGTTTCGGGATCACCCGCCGGTTCGGTGCTCATGCCGCCCATGCCGGTCCCGATGGTCTTCACAAACTGCATGCGCAGTTCATGAAGCACCTGGGTCAGCGCCTTTTCTTCTTCGTCTTTGAGGTTGCCCTTTGTTTTCTCGTTCAGCATATCGAGCATGCCGATGCAGAGTTTCGCCGATTCCGGATTGGCGGGAATCGACTCGCCTCCGGGACCTGAGTAGAGCCCCATGGCGACCATGGACTGCATGGCAATCATATTGAGCAGTTCGAAGAAGAAGATGTTGGGAACGTCTGCACCATCGGGGGTGCCGGCAGCGGCGGCTGTGGCAGCGGCTTTGCGTTCGCGTTCGACCTGCTCCTGTTCGGCCAGTCGAGCCTTCTCCTGAGCCGCCTCTTCCTTCCAATCGCTGTCGATAAAGATCTTTTTGTCGTCTGACCCGTCAGTCATGCGTCACTCCTCTGGAAGTCATAGCTTGGAAGCACTTACTGAGACCTGCGTTACGGGCGAGCCCACATGCCGCCCCGCTCGTTTCGCGACGCCATCGGGCTTCGCAGGGGGACCTGCGTTCTTCGTGCGCCACGTCGCTTCCCCATCTCAAAACCTGTTCCCATCTCAAACGGTATGAACGGCTGACTGGGGGATTGGTGCATGCTAACGCCGATCTGCGTCGGTCGCGGTCCACCGGAAACCGCTCTGTCCGGGAATTATAGCCCAAAATCTGATGTTGCGGGTAGCGAATCCGCAAGGGATCGCAATTGCGATGGATGAAGCAATCCGTAGAAGTATTCGCGTCCCATGGCGACTTGCTGAGATTGCCATTGCGCCTTGGCCGTCTGGTAGTCGGCTGCCAAGGTACCAGCCAATTCAGGCATCAGCTCCCGCAGTCTTTCGTTGGTGTTTCGGATCTCGGCAAAAATCGCCCGACGTGCGGCGTGATCCGACGGGGCTTCGGCACGAAGCCGGCGCGACTCCTCGACCGCCCGCTCTCGCCGCGCAAGCAGTGCCGGTTCGAGTCTGCCGGGTGGAATCATGCGTTGCGGATTCCATTGAAAGTCACGCATTCGTTTCTGGTTTGCCGCCAGTTCGTTTCTGTCCTGACGTTGCGTGGACAATCCCAACAAG
>JBMYUM010000125.1:0-10178 GCA_049605375.1 Phycisphaerae bacterium
GGGTTTCAGGCCAAGGTGGACCAGCGTCGCGAGGATGCGGCGACCGTTGATCGCATTTTGCGGAAGGTGCACGATGGTGGAATTCAGACATTGACCAGCGCTGAGAAGCAGATGCTGGCGGAAGCGACGGCACGGCAACAGCAGCGTGAGCAATCGGCGGGACGAACAGACAAACTCTAGTCGCACGTTCGTACCCGGTCACCGCGACGAGGTCCATCAGAGACGGAAACGAAATCATGTCCTTCGCTGAGAAACCGATGGACAATCCGATCAACTGGTCCTTTAAGGCGTTCCGCCTTTTTGCGATCGACGTACGCGTCCATGTCTTCTTTCTCATTGGCGCTGTGATCCTGATTGCGATGGAGTCGTCGTCTGCCGAGGCGTCGGGCGTTCCGGCTCTGCGTCATGTTTTTAACGCTCTTGGCACATATGCCTTGCTCTTCTTTGTCGTGCTGGTTCACGAGTTCGGGCATTGCTGGGGAGCACGTACAACCGGTGGCGAAGCGAATGAGATCCTAATCTGGCCTCTGGGTGGTCTTGCCATGACGCGGCCGCCTCACGAACCTCGCGCGCACATGATCACGACCCTTGCCGGGCCTGCAGTCAATGTGCTCTTCTGCGCGTTGGCGTCGCTGGTGCTGGTGCTGTGGACGGGCCGATTGGGCAGCGTGCCCTGGAATCCGTTTTATCCGACGACGCCGGTCGACTCTGCTTTTTTTCCCGTGGGCATGCAGGTCTGGGTGATTCGATTCTTCGCGGTGAGTTACGTACTGCTCATCATTAATATGTTTCCGATATTTCCGTTTGACGGCGGTCGTGTTCTTCAGGCCTGGCTTTGGCCTCGCCGGGGTTACCGGGCATCCATGGAGATCGCGACGTCGACGGGCATGATCGGCGCCATCGTGGTGGGTTTACTTGGCTTTCTGAGCGGCGCGTCGCTGCTGATCATGATCGCCGTTTTTGGCTACATCCAGTGTTGGAAAGACCGGCGCATGCTGGCCGAACAGGCGCAGTACGAAAGCGAGTACGGCCTCGACTATGGTCAGTTCTCCGAGTTCGGCGCTGCACCCGATGACGAGGTCGAACCACGTCCGGGTTTCGTCAAGCGTTGGCGCACGCGGCGTGAAGAGGCACGGAAGCAACGCGAGGCCGAGGCGGAAGAGGCGCGACAGGCGTTGGTCGAATCGGCGCTCAAGCAAGTGGCTGAGCTGGGTGAAGCATCGTTGAGCGCCAAGCAGCGTCGCGCGTTGGAAGAAGAGACGCGGCGATTGCGGACGATCGATCAGGACGTTCGCGATTCGTGAGACGAGCTTGCGGTGAACCGCTTAAAGCGACGATTGCAGTGCGCGTGGATCAAGACTGGACCCTTTACAGATAGCATTTCTGGCTGACGCTTCATGAAATCAACGACGTTCCAGCAGTGTGTTGTGCCCGAGTGTGCGGCAACCTTCGGGACCGACGAGGTCCTGACGGCGTGCAAGGTATGTGGCGCCTTGCTCGACATTCGTTACGAGTGGGACCGGGTCGAGGTTCCGTCCCGTTTGTCAGCATTTGACGAACGCCGATCCGCGACACCGACCAACCTTCACGGTCGCCTCGACTACAGCGGCGTGTGGCGTTTCCGGGAGTTGATTCCGCTTGCCGATGATCAAGATCTGGTCACGATTGGTGAGGGGCGTACGGCGCTTCAGCAGGCTGATTTACTCGCGAAATCAGTGGGCATGCGCGAAGGTCACCTTCATCTTCAGTATGAGGGGTTCAATCCCAGCGGAAGTTTCAAAGACAACGGCATGGCAGCGGCTTTTACGGTTGCTCGGTTCCTTGATCGGCCGCGGGTTGCCTGTGCATCAACGGGAAACACCAGCGCTGCGCTGGCGTTGTTTGCTGCGCAGACGCATACGCGTTCGGGCGATCCGATGCGAAGTGTTGTCTTCATCGGTGATGCAAAAATTGCGTTTGGAAAGCTGTCCCAGGCGTTGGACTATGGCGCTCGAACGTTGCAGATTGCCGGTGACTTTGATGACTGTATGCGCCTTGTTCGCGTGTCTGCGGAGTCGCTGGGGCTTTACCTTATGAATTCGGTCAACCCGTTTCGTCTGGAAGGTCAGAAGGCGATCATGTTCCGCGTGCTCGAGGGTCTGAATTGGGAGGTGCCGGATTGGATCATCGTTCCCGGTGGCAATCTCGGGAACAGCAGCGCCTTCGGCAAGGCGTTCATGGAGCTCCATCAGCTTGGTTTGATCGATCGCCTTCCGCGCCTTGCTGTGATCAACGCGGCCGGTGCGAATACGCTGTTTGAGCTGTATGAGCAGCAGGGGTTGCGATTTGAATCGGGAAGCGTCGACATGGATCATGTCTCGCGCTTTTACGCCGATCGGTCGGATTATGCCGCCCAGACTGTGGCGAGTGCGATTGAGATCGGTCGCCCGGTGAACCTCGTCAAATCGCTGCGTTCTCTGGCGTTTCTCTCTGGTGTGGTGCGAGAGGTTGATGACGCTGCGATTCTTGAAGGCAAGGCGGCTGTCGGTCGCTACGGGTATGGATGTGAACCAGCGAGTGGGGCGTCGGTCGCGGGTTTGCGGCAATTGCTGCACGAGCAGGTCATCTCACCATCGGACAGGGTGGTCTGTATTCTCACCGGTCATCAGCTGAAAGATCCCAACGTGACGGTTGACTACCATATGACATCGGGAGGTGATGCGTTGGGTGAGTTTGCCAATCAGCCCATTCGTGTGGCAGCGGATGTGGACGCGATTGAGCGGGCGCTGCAGGGCTAGTATCAAGTCGTCATCGTGTTACTTTCTTAGCCATTCATGAGCAGAGATTCAAGGATGATTCAACTCGCAATCACAGGCGGTTTCGGCCGTCTTGGAGGTAGTATTCTGAACGCGGCCGTTGCCGCTTCTGATTTTGACGTGGTTGCTTCTCTGGTTCGTGCCGGTGATTCGCGGATCGGGCATCCTCATGCCGTTGATGGCCGAGAGGTCCGGGTGACCGATCGGCTCGATGGGCCGTGTGATGTGGTCATCGATTCTTCTTCACCGGGCGGCATGATGACGTGGTTGGACGTCTGTGAGCGCGCTTCGATTCCATTCGTGACCGGCGTGACCGGACTTGATGATTCGCAACGGAACCGATTGGTCACGGCGTCGACATCCATCCCGGTACTCATCGCCCCGAATTACAGTGTCGGGATGCGAATTGTGGTGAAGGCCGCAGCTGAATTGGCGGCGCGCCTGGGCGAGGACTTTGATATCGAAATCGTCGAAGCCCACCACAAGCGTAAAGTTGATGCTCCCAGTGGCAGCGCCCTAGCGATCCTGGACTCCATCCTGGAGGCGACCGGGCGCGATCGCGGTTGCTGTGTCCACGGACGGGATGGTGAGACGGGGCCGCGACCGAAGGGCGAGATTGGTGTCCACGCGGTGCGAATGGGGGGCGTTGTCGGTCAGCATGAGGTTCATTTCGGCGGTGAGGGTGAGGTCGTGACCTTGTCTCATTTCGTTCAGTCGCGTGACACGTTTGCCCATGGTGCGTTGCGTGCGGCGCGTTGGATTCGTGAGCAGGGGCCGGGGTTGTATTCGATGGATGACGTACTCGGACTTTCGGGGTCGTCGTCTTAGCTTTTCGTATTTCATCGCGATGTTCCCTTTGAACCCGATAATCCTGTGCCGGGCGCCAGGCGTGGTTGCCGAGCGGTTGGGGGGTGCTATTCGCAGGAATATGCGTGGTAAGCGTCACTTGACATGTTGAGTTGTTGGTTGACCTGGTTTGTTGGTCCGAGAAATCAGACTGGCTATTCCGGTAAACTTCGGATATACTGCCAAAATGGGCGGGATCCGCGCGGACTGGGTAGTTGATCCCTGGGTTGAACCGACAAAGCGTTTGCGGTGATGCTTGGGGATGGTCTGCCAGCAACTGTTTTGCGTGGTCGTTCAGGCGTTTTGCCATGGGGATGGTGCTTATTGGTGATGCTGGTAAGCATGTCGTGGTAGACGATGGGGTCATTTACACGTTCAGGATTCTGTGGGTTGCTCGGCGTTTGTACGTCTTGCTGTGAAGCCTTACAGAAGATTGATGATGGCGGTCGGACTTACCGAATGCCTGGGTGCCGTGTTCCCGCGTGCTGTGTTCCCGCGTACCGTGTTCCCGTGTGTAGCAAGAAATAGGATTCGTGTTGAGCCTTCCTCTCTTCCTTGATGGCGAGGTTTGGGATGGCGAGGTATGGCACGGAAGGCTGTCTTACGAACGGCTGGTATTTGATAGGAGTGTGTTATGCGAGTTCGCAGTTTGGCTGCATTGATGGCCGGCATGGTGACCATGGCCGGTATCAGCACGACGGCATTCGCCGGCGACGTGAACATGGACACCGTGCTCGTTGCATCGGGTCTTCAGCGCCCGGTTGGTCTGGCTACGCCGGACGGCGACTTCAATCGCGTCTTCGTGATTGAGAAGCGTGGTCGAATCCGGATTATCGAGAATGGTTCGCTTCTGGCGACGCCGTTCCTCGACATCGATTCACTGGTGGTGAACATTTCGAGCGGTTTCGATGAGCGCGGTCTGCTGGGTCTGGCATTCCACCCGGACTACATGAGCAACGGTTTCTTCTTCGTCTATTACACGAACAACAGCAGTAATACCGTTGTTCGTCGTTACACCGTCAGTGGCGATCCGGCTACCTCGAATGTAGCCAACCTGTCTTCCGGTACGACGATCCTTACGGCCACGCAGCCGTTCTCAAACCACAACGGTGGCTGGATTGGTTTCGGCCCGAATGATGGATACCTGTACATCAGCCTTGGTGATGGTGGTTCGGGCGGTGACCCTGGTGACCGTTCACAGAACATCAACAACATCCTTGGCAAGATGCTTCGCATCGACATTGACAATGGTCTTCCTTACACCGTACCGGCTGACAACCCATTTGTCGGCGTCAGTGGTCTTGATGAGATCTGGGCCTACGGTCTTCGTAATGCATGGCGGAACTCGTTTGACCCGACGACGGGTGAGTTGATCATTGCTGACGTTGGTCAGAGTGCACGTGAAGAGATCAACCTGCAGCGTGGTTCGAGCACCGGTGGTGAGAACTACGGTTGGCGTTGTATGGAAGGTTCCCTCTGCTTTACGTCGAGCTCGGGTTGTACCTGCAACGAGCCAGGTCTTGTTTTGCCGATTCGCGAGTACACGCACGGCCAGGGCTGCTCGATTACGGGTGGTGAGGTTTATCAGGGTTGTGCGATGCCGGGTATGGAAGGCGAGTACTTCTACGCGGACTACTGCACCGACATCATCTGGAGTTTCCGCATAAGCGGTGGAAGCGCAGGTCCGACCGTTGTGCGTACATCTGAACTTGCTCCGGGTGGTGGACAGTCGATTACCGATATCGTTTCGTTCGGTCGTGACGGCTACGGTGAGATCTACATCGTTGAACAGGGTTCGAGCTCTGCCAACGGACAGGTCTTCAAGATCGTACCCAATCCCGGTGCCGGTGGACCATTCTTCGACTGCAACAACAACAGCATTGAAGACGGCTGTGAAATTGCCGACGGTTCGGTGGAAGACACGAACGGCAATGGTATTCCGGATGTCTGTGACGTTCCGGCACTGGACGTTCTGCCGGATTCGCAGACTGCGACCTCGCTCGCTGTCGAGCTTGTCGGTACGCCCGACCAGCCGTTCTCGATTCGCGTTGTTGGTGACAGCGAGAACAGCGACGTAAGCTGTGTTGATGCTTATGTGCAGGCAGATGGGACGATCGCTGCCGGCGAAGTTACGCAGACGCTTGCTGAGTGGGGAAGCAACGTGACGATCTCGGATAGCGAGATCATTCCGAACGCTTCGTACACGATTTCGACTGAGGGTTTCCCGTCGGCACCGATCGATATGACGACGCTGCTCTACGGTGATGTGAACAACAACACCTTCGTCAACCTGGAAGATGCTCAGCTTGCGATCATCGATTTCCAGAGCGAAGGCTTTACCGCCGCTGCGGACGTTGATCCGTGTGGTGGAAATGGTTTGATCAATCTTGCTGACGTTCTGGTCATCGTGCAGAACTGGCAGCAGACGCTTAACTACGTGCAGCAGTGTGGTGGTCCGTGCCCGTAAGGGAAGCGACAACCGCACCTCCCGTGGTGCCAAGCTAGACTTGATGAGGCGTTCACCTTCGCGGTGGACGCCTTTTTTGTTTGCCTCAATGTTGTTGCCTTTGCCGGGTTGTCGGACACGCGATCCAAACGCGATCGAACGTATCGGCCCCGCACCAATGACAAAAAAAACCTGCCCGTGCCACGCCATTGTCGGGAGCGGCGCAGCGACGGGCAGGCATGTCCACCGCCCCAATCATCAGCCCTTCCAGGCGGTGGTTTTCCAAGGGGGTAGGCCCCCCCAAGTGACGCTCCCCCCTCTAGATATTCCAACGACAAGTGTCGCGCCTGCGCTCACGCGATTGCGAAACTCGCATGGTGCCCAAACGGCGCCAAGTCGAACCTGGGGTGATGCCGGCGGTTGATCGCGTTTCCTCAGCTGTGCGAATTCAGCCTATGAAGCCTCCTATTTTCACGGATGACCCTCTGGAATGGGAGTTCTTGGGGGCCGAGGTTGGCCTTGATGGTCCTGCGGGACGTTGTTGGGGCATGAGCCTTCGAGGCACGGCATCGAAGATCGTGAGGAATTCCTTACTTTGGACGTTGTTCCCTGGAACTTCATCCGTACATTTACGGTCTACTTCGTGCAGCGCGTACAGGTATTCGTGCAAGGTTTGCAGTCATCAAGGGGGAGAGAACTCTTATGCGGAAAACATTATGTCTTGTCTTGTTGTCATTGGGATCTGTGTCGGCCGTTCTGGCCGATGACGCTGCACCTCAGGCCACCACGGCCGGAGATCCGAGTGTTCAGAAGGCAACACTGCAGTTGCAGCTCAAGCCGCTGACGCAAGAGGAGTTGGTTGTCGAGGCTGACGCCTGGTTCGCGTTGTTCCGTGCCAAGGTCGCCGAAATCAGTGCAACTGAGATTGCTGTCAAAGCGGCTAATCAGAAGGCCACGGAAGCGAAGAAGAAGGCCGGCGATGGCGATGATGCGTCGGGTACCGGGGCTGATGAGGCGGCTGCGGGTGCCGCCGGTGATGCGGACGCACATCAGGAGGAAAAGAAGTCGGCGCTTGATCGTGTCAATGCGTTGCGAGAGCAGCGGATTGTGATTGGCGATCGACTGGCCATCGTGCTTGATGAGCTGGAGAAAAAGGGCGGGGACCGGACGTCCTACGACACGTACGTATCGGCGGTGTCGGCGATCATTGATCCGACGGTCGATGTCTTCGATTATGACGTGGTTCTCAACCTTGTGCTTGGATGGCTCAAGTCTCCTGAAGGTGGCATTCGATGGGGAATGAACATTCTCCGGTTCATCTTCACGGTGATCGCTTTCTGGTTCCTCTCTCGGATTGTCAGTAAGGCGGTGAGCAAGTCGCTGTCCTATGCGAAGAACATGTCGGAACTGCTGAAACAATTCGCTGCCGGTTTTGTGCGTCGCGGTGTTTTTCTGGTCGGTCTTGTCGTTGCTTTAAGTCAGCTGGAAATCAACATCGGCCCGCTGCTTGCGGTGATTGGTGCCGCCGGTTTCGTGATTGGTTTTGCATTGCAGGGTACCCTGAGCAATTTTGCCAGCGGGATCATGATTCTTGCCTACCGCCCCTTTGATGTGAACGATGTGATCGACGCGGGTGGTGTCAGCGGGACGGTTGAATCCCTGAATCTAGTTTCGACGCATATTCGAACATTCGACAACCGGCGGATCATCGTTCCGAACAACTCTATCTGGGGCGACGTCATTACCAATGTGACCGGTACGCCCACCCGTCGTGTCGATCTTGTTTTCGGGATCGGTTATGAGGACGACATGAGTAAGGCACGTCAGATTCTTGAGGACATACTCGGTAAGCATGAAAAGGTTCTCAGTGATCCGGCTCCTGTTGTCCGCGTTCACGAACTTGCTGATTCTTCGGTCAATCTGATTTGCCGTCCGTGGGTTCGCACGTCGGACTATTGGGATGTCTACTGGGATGTGACGATTTCCGCTAAGCAGCGTTTCGATGCCGAGGGTATTTCGATTCCGTTCCCGCAGCGTGACGTCCATGTTCATCAGGTTGGTTCGGCTGAGGCAACGGCGAGCTAGACCACATTGAAATGACCGACGCCATACCCAGTCACAGGGCACTAGGCACAGGGCACAGGGCACTGGGCACTGGGTATGGCACCTCTTGGTGATTGCGGCCGAACGCAGCTTTTGATCCCGATGAACCTGTTACCTGCACGGGGTTGATTTGTCTGCATAACGGCCTGCATGCTTGAACGTTGTTCAAGCATGGCACCCTTTACGGTTGCACCGTTTTCACGGCGAAGGTGCTCAGTTCGCTGCTTTGAGTTCCTCGTAACAACGCAAGATGGCGGCGGCCGACTGCTCGATATCGTCCGGTGTTGTGCGGTAAGAGCAGACGGAAATCCTGATCGCTTTCTGACCATTCCACATCGTTCCACCGAGCCAGCACGTACCCTCTTTTTGAATCCGTGAAATCAAGGCGTCATGGAATCGCTCGTTTTCGTAGGGGGGTGGGCAGCAGACCAGGACCTGGTTCAACACAACGTCGTTGAGCAGGAACAAGCCACCTTCAGAGAGCAGGTGTGCCATTTGGCGGGCACGCTCGCAGCACCGTTCAACAAGACGTTCCACACCCGTACGGCCAAGTGATTTCAGGGCAGCGAAGAGGGGGATGGCGCGTGCGCGACGTGAACTCTCCGGTGTGAACATGCAAGGGTCCTGAATGTCTTCCATCCGCACGAGATAGTCACCATGGTACCGCGTTGATCGGATCATCGCTTCCGGATGGCGGACCATGACCACGCCGGAATCGTAGGGTACGTTCAGCCATTTGTGTGCGTCAGTTGCCCACGAATCGGCGAGTTGCACGCCTTCCGTCAGGTGTTGGTGGCTGTTGCTCGCGGCGGCCCATAGCCCGAAGGCACCGTCAACGTGCAGCCAGGCTCCGGCTGCTTTGCAGAGTTGGGCGATCCGCACGAAGTCATCGAATGCGCCGGTGTTCACGTCGCCCGCCTGGGCGCAGACGATCGTTGGTTCCATTCCTCGGCCGTTGGACAGGACGTTTGCCAGGGCGTCGACATTCATGCGCGCTTCTTCGTCGCAGGGGATGCGGATCGCCGTCTTGGCGCCGAGTCCGAGCATGGCGAAGGCACGGTCGATGGTGCCGTGGGCGTGTTCGCTTGTGATCAACCGGATGGGGGGGGCTCCGGCCAGTCCCTGCATGGCGGCGTCCCATCCTGCCTGTTCGAGGACGGCCTGGCGGGCCGACGCGAGCGCGAGGAAGTTGGCCATCTGGCACCCGGTGACAAATCCCACGGCGGCTTCTGCTGGTAGTCCGAGGAGCCCTTTGATCCATTTCCCGGTGACTTCTTCGATCACGGCCGCTGCGGGCGACAGCACATAGAAACCGGCATTCTGATCCCATGCACTGACGAGCCAATCGGCGGCGACGGAGACGGGAAGGCTGGCGCCAATGACGAAACCAAAGTAACGGCCGCCGGTTGACGCGACGATGCCGGGGTCGGCGTTGTTGTGAAGCGATTCGATGATGGCTTCCGTCGCTTCACCGTGGTCGGGGAGGGGATGATCGAAGGCCGTTTGGAGTTCTGCACGGTCGGGGTTCATGGCCACAGGCCGCTCGCCAACGGATTGTAGGTAGTCATTCGCGAGTTTGGCAGTCTTGAGCAACAGTGATTCGAGGAGCGGGGCGGTCATGATGTCAGGCTCTGGTTGGTTGGATCAACTCGATCGTTTCGACTTCAGGCGGAGTATATCAGGAATTTGGCTGTGGCGGATCGGATGTGCAGTTCATCGGGCAGGCATGCCGGACGGGGCGGAGGCAGTGGATGGGCCGGCGAGCGACAAAAAAGCTGACAAGCACGTGGCTTGCCGGCTGGCATTCAATCGGAGAGGGCGGGATTCTCTTCGAGGCCCGCCTTCGGCGATGTCGCCCCCGCGTACCGTCTCCGCCTTCGGCGGATTCGGGCGTGTTCGAATCCCTTATGGCGATAGTAGGCACAAAAAAAGCCGACAAGCACATGGCTTGCCGGCTGGTATTCAATCGGAGAGGGCGGGATTCGAAC
>JBMYUM010000126.1:0-10176 GCA_049605375.1 Phycisphaerae bacterium
ATCGCTGGAGAAAGAAACCAGATTCAATGATCTCGCCCACTTTCAAGGCATCGATCTGTTCAGGCAAGGAACAGTCCTGAGGCACCGTAAACAACAACTCAAAATCTTCGCCATCGGAAAGTGCATGCGAAAGCGGTGATCGCCCATCGGCCAACGACATCTCACGCGCCGCATCGCTGATCACGGCGTCGACGCCGGATTCGAAAAGAACAGCCCCAACCGACGATGCGCGGCACATCCGATGAAGGTCCAACGAAAGCCCATCCGTAATATCCATCATGGCATGCAAATTCCGCTGGAGATGCCGGGCAAGCG
Source organism: Phycisphaerae bacterium (assembly GCA_049605375.1). Lineage (GTDB taxonomy): Bacteria > Planctomycetota > Phycisphaerae > UBA1845 > UBA1845 > JADFOB01. Next base: position 316 of record JBMYUM010000126.1, read on the forward strand.
ACTGCCCTTCCTGAACGCGCGGCTCAAACGACATGTGACGCCCCATCAAACTACCGCCCAGCTTTCCGGTTACAAAGATCGCATCGCCCTCCTGGGCGTTCGAACGTTTGACGATCAATGAAGGATCAACAGGCTCAGCCATAATGGTCACGTCAATCGCGAGACGCTGGTCCCATGAGGTCGTATCACCACCACTGAGGGCGCAATCATACGCACTTGCCATGGCGCTGGCACCCAACATGATCTGCTTGAGGAACTCAAGGTCTGTGCCATGCTGATAGGCAATCGAGACGGTCACAGCGCGAGGTATGGCAGCCATGGCCGCACAATCGGAAAGTGAACAGGCAATCGCTTTCCTGCCGATCGACGCGCCGCTGTGCTTTGCCGATTCAAAATGTACGCCGTCCAGCAGCATATCTGACGAGAGCAGGACGGTCGTTCCCCTGGTCTCAATCACCGCCATGTCGTCACCAATGCCAAGTGATTGACATGTTGAAGTGGATGGCAGTGCCGTCAGCCATTCTACGAACGCAGATTCCTGCCGAGGCTCGGATCCGGTCATACCTGCTCGTCCAACCAGTCACCCACGTTACCGGCAAAGTAGGTGATGATGGCATCAGCACCGGCCCGTTTCAAACCCAACAGTGACTCTTTGATCACGCGACGTTCATCCAGCCATCCCTTCTCGGCGGCCGCTTTAATCATGGAGAACTCGCCACTAACCTGGTAGGCCATCATCGGTATCGATGGGTACTCACGACGTGCCAGGGCGATGACATCCAGGTACGGCAGCCCTGGCTTGATCATGACCATATCAGCCCCTTCCTCAATGTCAGCCGCAATCTCAGCCATGGCCTCCCGTTGGTTCGCTGGGTTCATCTGGTACGACCGCCGGTCGCCAAACTGTGGAGCACTATCCGCGGCCTCACGAAACGGCCCGTAGAAGGCCGAAGAGAATTTCGCTGCGTAGGCAAGAATGCCAGTTGTGGCGAAGCCCTCCTGATCGAGACGCTGTCGAATGGCGTCCACCTGACCGTCCATCATGGCACTGGGGGCGACGAAATCGGCACCGGCGCGAGCATGGGAAGCAGCCATCGAAGCGAGCACGTCGAGCGAGCGATCATTGTCAATGTCGTGCTCCATGATGATGCCACAATGACCGGACGTTGTATAACTGCAAACACAAACATCGGTCATCAAGAGCAGCGGAAGATCCGCATCACGAAGGCGATGCAACACCGACGCAACAACATTATCGTCACGCGTTGCATCGTCGGCGTTCGGACTCTTGCTTGCCGGAATGCCGAAAAGCAGAACGCCGCGTACGCCGTCATCGGCTACACGAGCCGCCTCGTCAACAACCTGTTCCCGTGTAAAACGACGAATACCCGGCATGGCCTGAATCGGCCCCGCATCCTCATCATTCTCAACAACGAATAGCGGGTAGATAAGATCCTCTGGCGCGATTCGAGTCTCGGTCAGAATATCACGGACCGCCTCACTGTTACGGCGGCGGCGCAGTCGCTCTCTTGGGAAACGCGTCATGGACGTTCTTCTCCATGTCGAAAGTGATCGGTGATCGATTCGACCAATCCAGCAATCGAAATCTCTTCGGGCATAATGACAGATGCCGATCCAAGAGACAATAACGCTTCAGCCGTTGTTGGCCCAAGGCATGCCACACACGATTTCCCGGGATCAAAGATCTTCTGCTCAGCCGCACGATGGACCGCCGAAGGACTGCAAAAGACGATCATACCAAATCCCGGATTGAGCATGGCTCGCTGTGAATCATCAACACGAGCAGCAAGATTCGTGTACGCCTCAAACGCATGAACCTCGCAACCTCGCTCGGCCAGTTCATCGACGAGAGTTCCGTCACTGAGATTGGAATGTGGATAGGCTACGCGCTTGCCTGACAACGCCACGGTTGATGATAGCATGCGCAGCATTCCCTTGGCCGTGTGAGGATCCGCCATCAGATCAGGGCGAAGTCCCAATGCCATCAAAGCGCGCCGGGTTGTGCGGCCGATCACTGCCACTCGACAAGAACCAAGGAAGCGTACATCTACATTCGCATGGCGCAGGAATTCTTCGAACGCGTGAACCGCATACTGAGAACTGAAAATGACCCAATCGCAAGACGGGATTGCCCGGTAACGAGCAAGCATTTCAGCATCCAGCACATGGTGCCGAATGTCGATCATCGGGCATTCAATAACACTCGCGCCGAGCGCACGCAGGGGAAACGACAACGTATCATTGTCGCGTTTATCACGTGTCACAACAATTCGCCGTCCCTTGAGTGGTCCCGCCAGACATTCTGGATCATCAAATGCATGCCGCGCGACATCACCGATCACGGTCACCACAGGTGAAGCCAATCCGGCTTCCCGTGCGGCTGCAACGATGAACTCAAGCGTACTGGTTACGACATGTTGCGCTGGCGTCGTCGCCGCATGGACACAAGCGGCAGGCGTATCCGTCGGCAGACCAGCTGCTCGCAGTCCCTCGACGATCTCGGGCAAGCGTTCCCACCCCATCATGATCATCAACGTGTCAACGCCGACCAACGCATCAAAGTCCAGATGTTGTTCGCGCGAATCACTGGCAATCGATGCCGTCACGACGGCAAGACTCCGGACAACTTTTCGCTCTGTGATCGGAATCCCAGCGACTGTCGGCGCCGCGAACGCGCTGGAGAGTCCAGGCACAACGACGCTTCGTATGCCCCTTTCCCGACATGCCGCAGCCTCCTCATAACCTCGGCCGAAGATCAGCGGATCACCGCCTTTCAACCGAACAACCGAACGGCCCTCAAGCGCATGCCGAACAAGTTCGTCGTTGATAAAGGATTGCCGATCCGGCGATTTCACGCGGCCATGACCAACATCGAGCAACAGTGCATCTTCTTTCGTAAACCGCAACACGTGATCGTCAATCAAGCGATCGTACAGAATGACGTCCGCAGACTCGAGGATCCGCCGCGCCCGAACCGTCATGAGATCCGGAGCGCCTGGACCTGCACCAACGAGATAGACAATCCCTTCGTGATTCACGCTCATCAGGACGAACTCCCGATAGCTGACTGTTTCAGTTCTGTCCAGGCACTGTTCGTGCATTCAGCGGCGTCGATGCCAGTCGCCAGCACGTCACGTGTCACCGTGCCCTGACTTGACGTCCAGCGGGCTCTGAGCTCGATTGCCTCGCCGTGAGTTGTCGCCAGCGCAGAGATCTCACCCTCTTGGAGATGACGACCGCCATCATCATCCGGGGCTTGCTGCATGAGGCGCAGCAAGCCAGTCTCAGCTTCAACACACCTTCGGGTGTTGTCGTGATTGACGTTGGCAATCGCGGCTGCCAAGTCTGTGTCACCCGCGCGAGCCTGAATGGCCAGAACAGCTTGTGCCGGCGACGGCATGAACGTCTCAATGGGGAATACCTCGGCCACGGAATCCATCATCGCAAGTCTCTGGATCCCCGCGACCGCAAGAACCGCACCGTCGAATGCACCACTTTGAACCTGTTGAATCCGATCGTCGACCGCGCCACGCATCGGCCTTGTTGTGAGATCAGGCCGGATAGAGAGCAGCTGCAGCGTTCGACGCCTGCTGCTCGTTCCGATCACCGCTCCCGTGGAAAGGGACTGTAACGATCCGGAATGGGAAACGAGACACTCTCGCGGGTCGTCGCGACCCAGAACTGCGGCAACGATCAGGTCATCCGATGGTTCGACAGCAAGATCCTTAAAGCTGTGAACCGCAAGATCAATGTCACCGCTCCGAAGCAGGGACTCAATATCTTCACAAAACGGCGACGGACTCTCGATTTGGTCGATCGGTACCTCAGCCAACCGATCACCGAGCGTCTTCACCTCGACCACAGAGACGGCAATTCCGATGCGCTCCAGCGCCTGAACAACTTTCAAGGCTTGAATGCGTGCCATCTTGCTGGCACGTGTGCCAAGTCGAAGCGTAGGAAAGCCCCCTCTGTTCACAATGACACACCAAGAGCCTCGGAGACGCCATCGCATACGAGCTCGGCCATCGCGGCCCAATCGCCCAAAGGAGCGTCCACGACGATCGACACTCCATTGACATCACCAAGAATGGGAAAAGACACCGGCGAAGTCACGGGCAGCGAGAGCATCTCGGGAAGATCTTTCACGACATGCGGTCCCTGTCCCATGAACATCGGAACGATGATCAGGAGATTCGGTGCCTGCCCATCGGCAAGACGGATTCCCAGCAACTCGTCAACCGTCGGGTCATCGTCAATAAAAGCATGCGCGGTCGCCCGCCATGGAGGATCAGGCAACGACTTGAGATAGGCTTCGACGGCCAACACACTCGCACGGCTGTTTTGGTTGCGTCTCGTCCCATGTCCAACGATAGCAACAAGAACACGGGGATCTTGATCGAATCGCAGATCAGTTCGATGGTTCGAAACTGTCGCAAGGGCACGATCCAGGACCAATTGCGGCAAGCGCGGATTCACGCCAACAGGACGGCTTATCTTGATTCGAACGTCATCGTACCGCCGGTTTTGTCGAAGGGCCTTTGGCAACACATCGTTGACGTAGTAGCCCTCGCTCGACATGAATGGTACGACAACGATCTCCGATGCGGTCAGTGAGTCCAGAACCTGTTCAAATCCTGGTTCACCCTGATGAAAGCAAGCGACGGCCTCGTCGAAATCGAATGCTCGCCCACATTCCTGAACAAGAGCCTCAATGCGTGCGTTGACAGCAGGATTGACATTCGATCCGTGCGCAGCCAGAACAAGCCCCTTGCTCATGCAGCCGCTCCCGCTTTGATTTTCATGATACACTCGTGAATCTCACGACTGCCTGTGCGATTCCGATTTCCAGCGTGCCCCCCTTTTTCCTGAATGACACCTTTGATCGTCTTGGCAAGGTGCCGTGAACGCTGCCAACGTTCGAATCGCTCGACTTCCTGTTTCACGATGCCTTCAGCTATTCGAACGGCGTCGCCGTCACGTCTACCTGCAGCAAAACAAGAAAGATCGAAAAGCTTCACACCGGAGTGCCGGGCACATGTTTCTCGAAACACACGAGGAACACTTAAGTCAATCACAGGGAGCGTATCCGTCCTCACACGCCTGCGGAAGGTATCCGGCATAATCATCCCGTGCTTAGCTTGCGTCGCCGCAATCACCGCATCAGCCTCAGCAACCGTACGATGGAAACGGACGATGGAAGATGATTCTCCCTCAACGGTCTGCGCCAGCGAACGGGCCCGGTCGAGCGAAGACAGGCTTGTAATGGTAATCTCCGCATCGCAGCGGTGGCATGCCTGTGCCAACTCAGCGGCCAGCTGCCCGGTTCCGAGAATCGAAACCCGACGACCGGCCAAACCACCAAGCTCCTGACGCAACCGATCACGAACAAGCGTCACGATCGAATCTTGCCGAACGTTGATGGCCGATTCCGTCCGCACGCGCTTACCGCAGGAGATCGCCGCCCGGCCCAGCGCAGCCAGACATGGCGACAACCGACCTTCTCCGAGGCTCTGCGCATACGCATTCTTGACCTGGCCAAGAACATGCGGCTCTCCAAGAATACGCGACTCAAGACCAGCAGTTACGCGCATGAAGTGCATCGCTGCATCGCGACCTGTACGAAATTGAGCGTATTGATCAACGAGACGAGAACTGCCAAGCAGCGCCGAAAGCCAGGACCGCACCGACGCTGTACCATGGTCGGAATCAACCTCGGCGATCAGTTCGATCCGCTCGCAAGTGGTCAGGAGGATCATCCCGTCCGCGCTGGCGTCAGAATGCTGCAGAAGAAACGGATCACGTTCCAATCGCTGCAGGGCGACTTCTCGAACGTCGATGGGCGTCCGAGGCGCTGCAAGACCAGCCTGTATCAGGGCACCGCAAGCCATCTGCCTTCCGTTTCCTCACAACCTTGTCGGCCGGTAAGCCGATTGACTAGATTCCCTCGCCGCCGTGAAGCCCGCATTCGGTCTTTTCGGAGTCACTCCACCGGCCGCTTCGCGAGTAATCGCCGGGTTTACTTCCTTCAACAGGCTTGGTGCAATGCGTGCAGCCCACGGTCGGATAGCCCATTTCGTGAAGCGCATTGTAGGGAACATCGTTCTCTTTGACGTAGGCCCAAATCTCAGGGCGATCCCACTTCGCAATGGGAGAGAGTTTGACAACCTGGTACCGCCAATCCCATTCGACAAGTTTGAGGTTAGCACGGGTCACCGACTGGCTGCGGCGCAATCCCGTAACCCAGACATCAACCTCGCGCATGGCATCGACCATCGGATCAACCTTACGAAGCTGGCAGCACTTGTCCGGATTCGTCTTCCAAAGCTCCGGGCCGAATGTCTCTGCCTGCTGCTCCGGTGTCAAGGTTGTGCCACGATTAATGAAATCGAGATGCGGATACTTCTCAGCCATACGATCGCGTAGCTCAAGCGTTTCCTTGAAGAAAAACATGGTATCAAGATAGATCACGGTCATCGGCCGTTCGAACTGCGCGTACATATCGATCAGGGCGCAGCCCTCCATGCCAAACGATGTCGTGATCGCCATGCGTTGCCCGGCAAAGCGATCCAACGACCAGGAAATAAACTCCTTGGTCGGCGTATCTTCGCTCACATGACGACGCGAATCTGCTCCGATGCCCTGTATGCCCACTGGTGAACCCTCCGCTTCCCCTCGACTCACTGATTCGGGATCGTTGCTCTTCGTCATTTCCTATTTCCTGTGCTCACATGAAAAGGAAACAAAAAGTCTACGTACAAAAAAACCCGCCGGAACAATCCTGCGGGCTGTCAATCAAACCAAGTCGTTGTTCGGTTCCCGTCAGGTTGGCCTGTTTGCCGGCGCACAGCAACAGCCGCAACAACAGAGGCAGCTATGATGACATGCAACCAGATTCATCACCCAAACTCCCGCATGACCGCGAATCGCCAGAAATCAGTCGCCAGAAATGAGCCGCCTGAAATCAGTCGCCCGATCATGCCCTGAGAGCCGCAAATGGCCCTGACACGTGGAAATCCAACACTTGGCAAGTCTAGAACATTCCGGATAGAGAGTCAATCAACATGTGGCGGCCACCCGGTAAGACTTGCATTCTACATGACTTCCGGCTTCTACTGCCTTTGTGAATTATGATCCACATCCGGTAAATGACCGGCGAACAAGGTCCGATCACTCACACCTACCGTCCATAGTGATCATCCCGCATTGTTTGACAGGTCAAAGCAAACAACACGATCAAGATTACGTGCGAAAAGGCGTCCTCCCTGAATCACGGATACCGTCCAGCAGCGACCGGTCAGGATCTCCGCTTTCATCGTCGGTTCAAACTTCAATGGCGACGCCGGAGCAACCTGCAGCTCGCCACCATCCGTCAGGAAATAGAGGTGGTCCTTGGCAAGCACCAGGGTCCCATGCTTCAATTTGGGTACGTTCCAGGCTTTGCGACCGGTAACGAACTCGACACACTTGAGTTCCTTCTGGTCGCTGGTGTACAGATAACCGTCGCGGAGAATGCACGATTGAAACTTGTTCAGCAGCGCTCGGCTCTTCCAGACATTTTCTGCCGAAAGACGGTCGCCTGACACACTGAGCCGAAAAACCCCGGCACCGGTGCGGTAGCCGCTGGTCACCAGAAGATAACCATCATGGAAAATGGGGGCGGCGGCGTTCACATCCCAAGCGGTCTCCCACGGGATCTCCAAGGCGACCGATCCATCGTTGGGGCGAACCACGATCAAACGCTTACCGGTAAAGCCTGCGACGTATCGTTGACCTTCAAACGTGAAAGGATAGGGAGTCGAATACCCGACCGGATCATTGCCGGCCTTCCAACGTGCCTCGCCCGTTCGCTTGTCAAAAGCAACAATCGAGCCATCTTCCATGCCCGCAGTCGTAATGGCCAGGTCACCGTCAACAAGAACCGAAGCACTGTAACCCCAGTTCGGCGCGTGCTGAAAATCTTTCCCCCATTCAACCTTGCCGGTCTCAGCATTCACGCAACGAAGATGACCGTGGGCACCGAGAATGTACACCCGTCCGTCATCGACGGTGGGTGTGGCACGCGTTCCATCGCCATACGAATCCTTGAACGGAGGCCCAATCGGACACTGCCATAACTGTTTACCCGTCTTGGCTTCAAGGGCGACAAGTACCTGGGCATCTTTCGTCGCGCCACAGGTATAGACACGGTCATTCACCACGGCGAACGAACTGAATGCGGAGCCGATCTCCGCGTCCCAGAGAAATGGCAACGGTTGCTCGCCGTCGATCCGAAGGTTCGCCTCACGGCTGATGCCATCATGCAGTTGGCCACGGAAGTTCGGCCAGTCCGCAGCGGTCTTAGCTGAATCGCTGGCTAACCGGACCGCTCCACCACCTTGATCGCCAACAGCAATGGAGACATTCGCGATAACAACCAAGCCAACGCCCAATTGTCGAGAAAACCAATGATGCATTGCCGCCACTCCCTATTCGTTATGGTGAGGCCACTCGATTCAGTGATCGTTGACACGATCCACAATGTCGCCGCGGGCCGATGCACACCACCGTCCTGCACGGCTGACACCGCTCAACACGCAAGCGTGGGCAATAGCTAGTTTGGGCACTCGCTGAGTGTTCGATCCCACCAGCCGGGACTATAGTCTCCCGCACCATTCAACACGTCAATCAGTCGAAGCAGATCTTCGGGTGCAAGCCCTCCGCTCCGGTCGACATCAAAACCGTCGCCGCCGGCCTCTTCGTCCAGTGCGGCCGTCAGTGCCAGAATATCGAGCGAGTCACTCCGACGGTCACCGTTCGTATCACCTGGCAAAACACCGATACAGACCCGTTCACCGCTAACGGTGAATTCGACGCAGGTCCACCCTCCAGCCGGCGGAGCCATATCGAGCACAACCAGCAATTCGTTGCCATTGGTCTGAACGTCAACGATTTCCGGTGTCGAGCCGTTGTCGACCGTAATCAAGAAATCGTCTGCTGTCAGACTGGCTTCATCGCAGCTGAATGCCAGCTGAAGCTGGGTGAGACCCTGGCGATCGCCGGGAGCATACGGCGGAGAGGGCTGTCCAGAGTCAATTGTACATGTTTCAGGTTCGCTTCCCACCAACGCACACGTGTCGCTCGGCACGGTGTAGGACCAGACTTCCCCTTCGACCAACTCTTCACCGCGCCGGGTATCCACCCGCCAGAATACCGTTGTACCCGGCTCAAATTCCGGAGCCTGACATTCCGTATCGGTTATGGACTCGCAGATCAACTGATCCGGTGGATTGGATTCGCCAACGTACACGTCATAGATATTGGTGCAGCCCGTCGCTTCGGTCCAGCCCAGCAACACCTGCTGCGACCAACAGTGAAAACGGCCGGCCTGCTGCGGAGAGAACTCGCTGATACAGCCAACCGGCGCGTAGCCCATGATATTAATGTAATCTGTAGCCCCCCATGGCGTCCCGGAGCAACTGTCCGTTCCGTTCGGGTTACCACAGTTGAAGTTCACCGGTGTCGACGCCGTGTCGGAACAGAAGTCGCCCGTGTCATCCGCACCAATACCATCCGCTCGCTCATAGCAGGCACTGCAATTGGGAACTTCCGAAACACCATGATGCGTGTGCCACAGCCCTACGTTGTGCCCGACTTCGTGAGAAACAATCGACGTGCCAACGTGCCCCTGGTGAAGGACGATGCCGCCCATGGCCTGCAGAGCCTGCGCGTCCCACGGAAATGTGCCGAATGAAAACCCGCTGGTGCTGACCACAAAGATGTTCAACGTCGCTTCCGGGAAGATCGCATACTGCGTCTTCATGGCTACTTCTTCATTGCTCTGGAAGTTGCGGAATTCAGAGT
>JBMYUM010000127.1:0-10130 GCA_049605375.1 Phycisphaerae bacterium
TTTGCAAAGGTGCAGGAGGTCATCGGAATCATCGACGATCAGAATTGCACCACGTAATCCGGATTCGGACATCTGACTCGACGATTCAGCTAAGCGAAGGCTGTCACGTGAAACCTGCTGCCAGTCCCACGCGCGTCTCACTGGAAACTCGACGTCAAATGTAGTGCCTTGACCGCTTACGGTCTGCAGTTCGATTGTACCACCGAGCAGATCGACCATGTTACGAACGATCGCAAGGCCCAGCCCGACGCCACGCTGCGTGTCATCATTGTGGGGTGGTCCCTGGTGAAAACGTTCGAAAATCACGCTTCGAATCTCGTCGGGAATTCCGGTGCCGGTGTCAGTAACGCTGAAGCGAATGATCGCCGTGTCGTCATGGCCAGATTCGGCGCTTACAGCTAACTCGATGCTGCCGCTGTTTGTGTACTTGACCGCATTGGTCAGCAGATTGGCAAGAATCTGGTGCAGACGCACGGGATCAGCGAAAACGAACCTGGGGATATCTCCCTGGCTGACGAATCGGAAGTTGAGTCCAGCCGATTGGGCTCGATGATCATACTCCGCACAGATGAGCGCCAAGAGTTGATCAAGGCGGCAGTCCCTGGGCTCAATCGGCAGTATGCCGGCCTCGATGCGTGAGATGTCAAGCAGGTCACACAGCAGTTGGTCGAGATGATGACCATTCGATTCGACAACCTGGAAGAGTTCAACCAGCGATTGGTCGGAGCCCATTTGCTTCCGCATCAAGTCGACATAACCGAGGATGGCCGCCAATGGCGTTCGGATTTCGTGGCTCATGTTGGCCAGGAAATCTGACTTGATAGCATTGGCTTTCTCGGCTTCCTGGAGAGCATCCTGAATTTGCTGCGCAGCCAGGACGCGCTTTCGCTCCGCTATACGTCGTTCAATTGCACGTGAAAGACTCTCCGAAAGGAGTTGCACGGTCGAAATTTCCTCTTTCGACCAGGCTTGCAGTTTTCGGGAATCGGCTATGAGAAGGATCAACTCCACCTCGCCTTCGATACGCAAAGGCCACGCCACCGTGGCTTTGAAGTCGACCTTGTCTTGGGCTTGGGGGACTTGCTTGTCATCCGGAGTAACTTGACCGGTGTCCATGGCCATCTTGCCGTTTCGCACACCTGGGAATCGATCATCCAGGTGGGCGGCATCAAAGCCCTGCAAGCATCCGATGGTCGGCTTTCCATCCACGTGACACCATTCATGCGTACAGTACACACGCGAACCGTTGTCGCGTATGCGGAGAATCTGTGCGTGACTTGCGTCGAAGAACTCTCCCAGTCGCTGCAGCATGTTTTTGATGGTGGGTACAAGATCCTCCTTCTCGAGGAAGCCGCTGACCACTTCCTGGCTGATCGCCTGCAATTCCTGCATTCTGCTCTTCGCGCGTTCCCGTTCTACCCGATCCGTGATGTCGCGCAGGCATGCCGTGAAGACAGGGTTTTCGGTGTCGATGTCGATCGGTGTTATGGCCAACTCGACCGGAAATTCGGTGCCGTCGGATCGAATCGCCGTCAGTTCAATGCGGCGCCCAAGGACTTCGCTCTTTCCAGTTTGCATGAAACGCTTCATACCGTGGCGATGGGCGGCGCGTAAGGCCGGTGGGACGATCAGATCGACCATGGATTGTCCGATGACATCGGCCTTCTTCAATTGGAACGTATGCTCTGCCGCCGGGTTGAATTCGATTATGTTGCCAAGATGGTCAATCGTGATGATGCAGTCCAGCGAGGACTGAACGATTGCATGGTGGCATGCGGCCAGCGGTAGTTCGGCACCAGTTGTCGATGAGCGATTGTCAGTCATGATTCGTCCGGCTCTCAGGTTTACGGAAGGAGTACCTGTTGCATCATGGAACTTGAGGGATTCTGACGCAGCACCTGGTCGGTGAAGTTCAACAGCTGATCCATCTTTGTCGTGCTCCGATTCGCCAGATCATGGCCTGAGGTCAGACCGGCGAGGCTCGCCGACTTGCTCAGGAGCAGGACGACGCTGGCCCATTCCTGAACATAGTGAACAACGTCAAAGGCGACACGACCGGGTGAGCGGCCCATCGTATCCGGGGGAACAAGGACGCTATCGCCCGGATTGAGCGTCAGTTTCGCAATGTCTCGTTTCCCTACACGCTTCTGACGTGCACTCGTTACCGTGCCGTTGGCGCGGATGACGTAGATGGAATCATCGTCAGCCTCTGGTGTCATGCCACCGACCTGTTCGAGGTAGTCTTCAACGGAGAACTCGCCGTTGTGAACGACCGCCATCGGGTTGAATACTTCACCAAGCACCATGACAACGTGAGAACGAGGCGGAATGTCGAGGGCGTCGCCGTTCTCCAGTTCGAGATTCTCCTGGCTCCTGTCGAAATCATGTCGATCGAGGTGGACGACGATTCGCCCCGTTGCCTGCAAGCTGCGCATTCGATTCAGCGAATCGTACCCATGCTTCATCGCCAGGCTGCCTGCCGCGCTCTCCGCCGGATGTCCATCTCGCGTTAGTTTCTGGTAAGCACGCATCAGGTCCTGTTCGCTCTTGGAAACCATATCGGCAATTCTGGCCTGTTGGATTTGTCGGACAGCCTCGCGTGTGAACAGGGCCGCTCCCAGGTCACCCCGCTCGTTCAATCCGCCTGCCTGGACGACCAGATCACTGATCTTGGCGCCGGCGGGAAGGACGTACGTGCCTGGAAATCGAACCTGCCCCGTGATGTTGACGGTGACCTGAGCGGCCGCGACACGGCGTACTGTGATCTGATCGAGATTCTGCAACTGGATGTCGTGTTCAGGGACTTTCCTGATCGCCTGAAGCATGTCGAAGCGAATCCGGTCGATGTCATTCGAACGTCGAGCAGCATCAAAGGTGCGACGGGCGATTTCGGCATCACCAAGGTAGGCATCATCAACCAGGCCGCCCGCGTGGCGAACCAGGTCGGAAACAGTCATACGGCTGGTCAGTTCGTACGTACCTGGATGACGAACACCGCCGATGATCGAAACCGTCGGCTTCTCTTGCGTTTCGTTGATCGACGGGATCATCACGTGATCAAGCGGCAGCAGTGTCAGATCCAGTGAGTTGTTGCCCGCTCGGAGTTCCTCCACATCAACATAGATGACTTCCCGTGAGGTCGTTGCGGTAGTCTGGTCTTTTACGACGGCGTATTCGGAGACGTGACCGAACTGACGTGAGACGGCAACCATGGAAAGATCTGCATCCACCAGTGTCATACCGGCGAGCTCGAAGAGATCGGAGAGTTTCATACCGTTGTACCATGCGTACGTACCGGGCCGTTGAATCTGACCGGCGATCTCAATGACATTGCGTGCCTGCTTATCAATCTCGAAGACCCGGACGATATCCCCGGACTTCGCGAGGTGCCGATTAAGTTGCCCCCAGGCGATGTCAAAGGCACTGCGGCCACCTGATTGATTGGAACGTTCCAGTTGAACGTGCGCTGTCGATGTGAAGGCATGGACGCCACCGGCAAGTTCAATCACCTCCATCAGGTTGATTCTGTCAAGCAGTTCGTAAATGGCCGGTCGTTGGACATGGCCGGCAACGGCGATCGTGCCACCGATCGTCGGTACATGAATGGAGTCGCCCGGTCGAATCACAACATCATTACGTTGATCGGCTGACATGAGAAACTCGTAGAGGTCGACGACTCGGCGGGATCCGTCGGGCCGCTGAATCTGGACACGGCGAAGAGTTCCGTCCTCCGTTGGTCCGCCCGCAGCGCCCAGCGCACATAGCAGGGTGGCACGTCCAGTCACTTCATGGACACCCGGTTGCTTGACGTTGCCGACAACATAAACCGGGAACGATCGTCGACGACCCAGTGCCACACGAAGCTCAAACTCACGGAAGCGGTCGCCAAATGCCGCGCGGACGCGCGATTCGAGATTGTCAAAACGGACACCATTCAGTGGGAGGACACCGACCTCAGGAATTGCAATGTTGCCTTCGGCATCGATCGTGAGCGCGTGCTCCGCCTCCATGCTGCCCCAGACGTTGATTTGCACTTCATCGCCAGGTCCCAGCTCGTAGTCGGGTGAGGCGGGTCCTTGGAGATCTTCTGCGCGGAAGTTCCTGAAGAAGTCATAGCCGAACTGCTCAAGCTTCGATGCGTCTGCTTCGTTTCGACCTGCGGTATACTGATCTTCAACCGACGAACGAGAAGGAAGCGTCACGGTTGTCGTCGGGGCGTCACGATTCTCCATCTGTTCTTGCGATACATTGATTTCTATTCTTGCGTTAGCGGTGTCTGAAGAAGTTGTTGCCTGGGAACCCGACCGGGTTGGTGGCACGTTCGTAGGAGAAATGGCCGGGGTCGGCTGCTGGAGGCGATCCGTAAGCGAACGCGGTTGACCTCCGGCTGGATTCGGCTTGTTGCTACGTTCCGTCAAACGAGCTTCGGGTTCGCGTCCGCGCTGCTTTCTTTGGTCTTCCTCAAGAGCCTGTTCAAGCCAGGCGGGTTCGCGCGTGTCACGTGGGGTGACCGTCACCGTTTTGTTCACGCAACCTGAAAGTGCGACAATCAGGATGCAGCTGATGATCAGGTTGGTTTTCATTGCCATTCTTCCCTCCGATGACCCTTGGCTCAGTTCGCGGAAGCGAAAGACGGGTCAACGGAGGTGAGGGCAACCTGCGTGCCAGAGTGTTTGTGCGTGCCGCCGATAAGAACGGTGACATGGCTCCCTGAAAGGTACGGATGGTCCGACATGATCAGGTTGATGAATGTCTCTCTTATCAATTTGATACTGTTGCACATTGAGAATCGGGTTGATTCCCGTAGGTTTTCAGCCGTGAGAGGGCGTTGCGCTGAAGGATGCCTTTCATGCCACCAGCCGCAAGTGACAGCGACAGCAAGCCTTCGATAGCGAGGCGAGGTTGCCCCATCATCGCGAAGGGGACGCCTGCAACACATTTAGCGAACCCGCGTGTCACGCGATAAGCAAAGCGCATCAACTTGCGCGAGGTGCTTTCGTGGCCGTTGATTCGATCGTGAATCACGCCGGATTTGAATCGACGGCTCAACAGGTACGTCAGCGTGCATCGATCGGGAGGTTGATACTCGGTGACGATTGCATTATTGGACCAGAGGAATCGCTTTCGGGTTGCGTACAATCGACGAAACAGATCCGAGTCTTCTCCGCCGGACCGTCCCAGGCTCTCATCAAATGTCAATTCGCGAAGCGATGACCGCTTGATCAGCGCGTTACCGGTGCGACCCTCTTTCCAGTCAACCAAGGCGTCAGTCTGTGGCCCTCTTCGTGACGAAGGATCGAGCTGTTTGAACCAACGCGCCGCAGTGTCAGGGTATTGAGCAATGACCGGTCCGAGAACAACATCGGCCTCGTGCTCTGTTGCCGTTTGAAGAAGATCGCGAAGCCAGGATGCGGAGACTTTCTCGTCATCATCAACGAAGGCAACATAATCACCCGTCGCAAGTGAAAGGCAGCGATTGCGCGCCGTCGAGATGTTCGCGACGGGCTCGTGGGCGTACGTCAGCGGCAGGGCGTCCCGGTACGTTTCTGCAGCATGACGCGCCGATCCTTTCGGATCGTTATCGACGACGATGACTCGAACCTCGGCGTTCGCTGCGGCAATGCTGATTTGCAGCGAATCGAGCAGATCGGCGAGCATGTTCGGTCGCCGGTACGTGCAGATACAGATGGAAACCTTGGTCATGATGAATTCCTGTTCAGGAAGTAGAAGGTCATCGGTAAGATCGTGACGAGGCACAACGCTTCCGCAACAGCCATGGCAGCCAAGGCACCGGAGGCTCCATGAATGGGAACCAGCACGACGCCGAGGCCAACGGCGACCAGCATCGCGATGCTGCGAAGTAAGAGCACCCAGCCGGGCCGATGCACCGCATGAAGGGCGCAAACGCATACAGCCGTCATGGATGATAGGACGATGAAGAGCGCACACAATCGGAGGCTCGTTACGCAGAGTTTTGACGGATCGCCCAGTATGATCTCCGCAAACGGAGCCGGAAAGACCGCGAGAATCGTTGCTGCAAGCGTGCAGACAGAACCAAATCCGAAGAACGCAGCCAGGAACAAGCGATGGGCAGATTCACGTTTTTCGAGCTTCAACGCCATCCGCTGCGGAAGCGTCGAGGTGACGGCCATCTGCAGCATTCTCACCGGCCCGACCATGGTCATGGCTGTACCGAAGTTGGCGGTCGCCACCAGTCCGGAAAGTTGCTGCAGCATTGTTGGCTGACTTCGTTGGCAAATTGAGTTTGCAACGCTTCCGGCGAGCATGAACCTGCCCAGTGCAATCAACTCCTTCAAATCCGTAAGGATCATCGAGAAATCGAGACGGGGCCTGTGCTTCTGAAGGAGCAATGCCAGCGGAATGGCGTGAGCGCCAGCGTACCCGAGCCAGATCGTCATCTGATCGAGCTGGCCAAAAAGTCCGATCGTAAGCGTTATTGCGAAGAGACTGAAGGTACAAAGCGCCTCAATGCATGCGAGTCGTTTGCCGTGAAAGGTTGCCTGCTCAATCTGTCGCATCTGCTGATAAAGACAGGAAAAGGGAAGCGCAAAGCAGAAGCTGAGCAGGCCGAGAGTCGAGATGGTATCTGCCAGGAACCAGCGACCAATAAAGAACGTCGCCACGCTGGCCATCATGACGAGAATGACCTGCAGGAGAATCGCATGCCGAATCACTCGATCAGCCGCAGCCTCATCCTTCCGTGGTGCCACGACAGACACCGGTGCAGTCAGGGCACTTGCCAGTACGAGACTGATCACGACCTCATAAGACTGCAGCAGGAAGTAGCCACCCATAACCGCCATAGGTGTAAACCGAATCAAGATCGCCACGAACGCAAAGCGGCCCAAGGAGGCAATCACCTGTGCACCTATGGCAAAGTACTTGTCGGAGACCGCCGGTTGCCGCAATTGGCGTATCGGGAGCGCATCATGCGGCGGTGTCGCACGGCTCCAGGTCGACTGGGCTGTTGTTCTTGCGGAGACTGTTGGTGAAGCCATGCTGTTTACCTCGAGGTTGCGCTTGGTTGTGCGGATTCCACCCCAATCTGTCTCGCTTCTACTGCACGCTCTCTTGCAACAGCGCTTGGCCATGGACCGCGCACGAATTGAACCAAGAGTCGTGCGATAAAAGCGGTATTCGTGAACAAGTAGCGTTTCCACAAACGCCTGGGTTCGCACATCAACCGAAACAGCCATTCGAGACCCAGTTTCTGCATACGTTTCGGAGCCTGAGAGATCGTTCCGGCGAGGAAGTCAAACGCGGCGCCAACGCCGATCGCGACAGCATCCAGGTGATGATGATTCCGAAGCATCCATGCCTCCTGGTTCGGGCAACCCAGAGCCACAAACACAAGGTCGGACTTGCGTCGGTTGATACTCCGGCAATGAGACTTCTCGGCCTCTTCATCCAAATCACCAAAGGGTGGGCTCATGGCGCCCGCTAACCGCAAAGCGGGAAACTTCTTCAGGATACGATCTTTCAACTTGATGAGCGTCTCAGGTTGCGATCCATAAAGAAACACGCGGTGCCCCTTCAATTCTGCTTGTCGCAGCAGGTGGAGCATGAGATCCGGACCGTAGACTCGTTCGGCATGTCGTTGCCCCATGAGTTTCTGGACCCAGACCAAGGGCATACCGTCCGGTGTATTCATGAAGCTCTCTTTGAGCGCCTGTTGGTGCGTTTTGTTCTCCGTGCCAACGATAACACTGTGGACCGGAACGACGCATACGTATCCCTTCTCCTTACGCTCAATCTGTGCATCAATCTGCTCACACGCGGACTGATAATTCAGGACGTCAATATCAGCTCCGAGGATTTGCACCGTCGGTGACTGGTCTTGCTTGTTCTGCTGCATGATCGCTTCTCCTTTCAAGATGCGAATGAAGCAAAACACGTACCAGCTCCCGTCAATGAAACTGACGCCGCACGCGTAGGGTCTGTCTCTCAATATGCGATTGCTTTCAGGTTGATGAAATCAGAGCGTGAATTGCGGCTCATGGCGGCATTCTGCCGCTGGCACGGCACATGCTCACTTGCCTTCCATGAGCACGAATAACCCATCAGAAGACAAGAACGTACCCGTCGGCTGGCAGCTGCCATTACTGGATGTACTGACCGCTATGGCCAGGTACTGGTGGCTGTTGGTAGGAATCTCATTCGTCGGTTGCGCGATCTCCTATTGGCTGAGCCGGCAGAAACCTGACATCTATCAGGCAAGAAGCGTCGCGGTTCTGCTCGAACGGGAAAGACCGGTTTTTGACGCACGTATCATGGCGAGAACCATGTTCATTGCAGAGGAACGTCAAGGGGAAGGCGTCGACCTGTTGCTGCCGTCACGTCCGGAAATGTATCGAGAGTTGCTGGCCTCTCCGCCCGTGACCGTTCGCGTTATGACCAAGATGAGGGAGACCGACTTCAGCGAAGCGGCCGTCTCAGCTTTTCAGGCAGGACTGCACGTATCGACGACAGCTGAAGGGCTACTGACGGTCAGCTATGAGACCAGCGATCCAAACCGGGCGGCTGAGATCGCCAACCTCTACCTTGATGAGTGCGTTGCGGCCAGTCGCATGGTCGAGAAACAACTGATCACCGACCAGGCGGAGTTCTTCCGAGAAGCCGCGGGCGTGGCCACATCTCAGCTTGCGAAAGCGGAACAGCAGGTGCGAAGCATAACCTCGCAGCGTCCGGTATTGGATGCGGGCCTGGAGTCTGATCAAACACATCGCATCGACCGGGAACTTCGGTCGCAGCTGGCAGCCCTTGAATTGGAAAGGGAAACGTATCTTGCTACGCATACCGAACGTGATCCCGTTGCCAAAGTGCTGACAAAGCAGATCGACGAGCTTCGGCAGCAGGTGGAGTCGTTGAACACGGAAAGCGACTACGTCCGCTACGGTTATAACGACCTGCGCGACGTTCGTATGCAGCTCGCTCGGCTGGATCAAGAGTTGATATCCAAGCGGGACATTCTCAACGTCCTGAGTGTTCAGGCCGCCGTGTGTGAACTCCGAGTTGATGCACCCCCAACCAATATTGCGGTCCTGTATCGGGCCAAGCCGCCCGAACGTCCGTCCGGTCCACGTCGTAAACGTGATCTCATGATCGGGTGCGGTGCGTCTTTTGTGATTGCGTTTGGCCTGGTCATTGTTCTGCAGCAGTGGCGGCAGTCCTTGGCGGAACCCATGATCGCAGCACGCCTGCAGGAACTGAAACAAGAGATCTGGCTGTTCAGACGCCGGACGCAGACCTCCTGATTCGCGGCGTCTCCAAGAAACACTCAAGAGGAGCTGTCAGATTGAGAGAAGTTTCAACCTGAACGCTCATTGCGAAAGAAGGAAGCGAAGAGTCCTTATAAAACACGCCCGCATGGCGGAGATTCGAAGCCACGCCGTGGCACAGCATGTGCCCAAGCGGCAGGCAGTCGTTTCACTGGAGGGGAAACATGGAAGCTAGTGTACGTGTAGACAAGAGAACATGGGCCGCGAGATGCAGTGAAAGTGTCACCTTCTCCACGCAAGTTCTTCAGGGGGCGGCCGCGAATGTGCAGTCTGCTTTGACCGTACGTCACCAATCCTGGTTGCTGACGCAGGATGTGTCCGTCATGCTCCTGGTATCGTGGCTGTTCCTGAATCAGTCCGCACCGGCAGGAGGTGTGGCCTTCGCGAGTTGCTTCGCCGGCATACTTATCGTCAGCGGATATTACCGTTCCGTCGCGCTGCGCTTGCCGGCCGAACGGCTGGCTTGTCTGCTGCGCGCATCAGTATGGATGGGGCTCTTCGGACTGGTCTTCCTGACGCCCGCTCTGATTGCGTTCGCACTTGCCTGGGTTTGCAACACTCTGGCTCTTGCGCTGGTTTGCATCGTTCAGAGCAAGTACCTGCGTCGAGAGCGTCGACTGCCGGTCTTCCTCGTTGGCTCGTCGGCGTTGATGCGGAAGGCAAAGGAACTGGTCGAGTCCTGTCCGGATGTCCCGGGTCACATCGTTGCAAGCGAACCGCATCTCAACGGCGAAGCAGAACGTCGCTTGACCAATTTGATCGACTCGTCGTGCGAATTCAAATCGTGGACCGTCGTCGATTTGCGATCGTCGACGTCGGACCGTGTCATAC
>JBMYUM010000128.1:0-10090 GCA_049605375.1 Phycisphaerae bacterium
GTATGCGTCCGTAGTGCATTTGGAATGCATGTGTCAGATAGGAATCGGCACCCAGGTGCTCAACAGCCAATCCCCATGCACGTTCTGCATGCCCCCTGGCCTCCTCGTCATAACCAAGTTCGGCCGTATACGTCGACAGATTCCGCATGGTCGCAATCGTCTTGAGATTCCCTTCGCCAAGTGAGCGAATCCGCCCCTGAAGCACACGACGCATGAGCGCCGTACTCGCCTCCTTGTCACCGCGCGCACGTAGTGTCCCAACCAGATTGCTCATGGCGATTAAGGTGTGAGGATGATCAGGCCCTACTTGGCGTTCGCGTGTTTCCGCTACACGACGTAACATCGACTCTGCATCATCAAACCGTTTCTCAGCGTTTCGAACCAGGGCAAGATTGGATAGCGATGTCAGCGTATTGACGTGATCAGGACCATGAATACGTTCGCGAACACCGACCGCCTCTTCCAAAAGGCTGCCCGCGTCATCGAGCTTACCAATCTGACGCAGCAAATCACCGAGGTTGTTCATCGCACTGAGCGTTCCGGGATGTTCATCTCCCAGTATGACGCGCAACGCATCCAATGCCTTGCGATAGTGCGTCTCGGCCTCACCAAGCTTGTTCTGATCGTGGTACGCCATCGCAAGCTGGTTGACTGCGTTCAGCGATGATGGGTGATTCTCGCCAAATTTGCGTACATAGTGATCGTACGCTTCCAGAAACAAACGCTCGGAATCCTCGAATTGACTCCTGTCGCGCTTAATGTCAGCAAGGTTCTCCATCACCGCCAACGTCGTCGGATCATCATCGCCAACCACGTCGCGAAGCCTTGCGAGCAACTCCGTCATGTGCGAATCAGAATCCTCCAGCTGTCCTCGCGCATGCAGCAACATGCCGAGATCAGCCTCGGCACGAAGCGTATCGATATGTGATTCCCCCACCGAGGCACGAAGTGACGCCAACGTCGCCGTTGTGACTTCCATGGCCTCGTCAAGTTCGTCCTGCAGCATCAAAACACGACCACGAACCCCTTGCATGCGCAGCGAGTCGATCCGATCGGCTTCGGTTTCACGCGATTGCAAAGCGATCGCTCTGGTAATCTGACTCTCCGCTGCGTCGTAATTCCCCAGACCGAGGTAACTCACACTCAACGCATGCCGGATACCTGCCTCGACATGAGGTTCATCCAATTCCTCGGCCTCCAACTTCGCGGTTGCCGACCGGAGAGCATCATCCAACGTGACATTTTCCTCCGCTGCGAAGGGATGCGCCTGCTGAATCATATCGAACAGGAAGTCTCGAACACGACTCGCCTTTTGCGATTCTCTTTCCGCTGCTCGCCGAGCGGTCGCCTCAGAAGCCAGGGCGTCTATCGTGATCTGATGCTGTGCCTGTGCCTGACGATACAATAGGGAGATCCAGATCGAAAAGCCGATCAGCATGACGAGAAGGCAGGCGCCGGCGCCAACCGGTACGCGATGCCGACCGATGGTCTTACGCAACATGTACCAACTGCTCGCACGCTTGGCTTCAATCGGCTCACCTGCCAAGAAGCGGCGAAGATCGCGCGACAACTCACCGGCCGACTGGTAACGGCGCCCACGATCCTTCTCGAGACACTTGAGCACGATCATGTCAACTTCATCGTTAACGGCAGAGTTGAAACTGCTCGGTCGCTTCGCGTCGACACGACAGATCGACTCGGCCACGTCGCGAAGACTACCAACCACGGTGTAGGGGAAATTGCCGGTCAAGGCGTGATACATGAGGACGCCGATAGAATAAACGTCGGTACGAATATCAAGCACACCGATACTGCTGTCGGCCTGCTCTGGACTGGCCCACGGGAGTGAACCCACAAACTGTCCGGTCTCCGTCACCGCAGGATAACCGGACGGCGTCAATGAAGACTCGTCATCCATCAACTTTGCAAGCCCGAAATCCAGGACGCGTGGAATCCCGTCGGTGTCAATTCGAATGTTGCTCGGCTTTAAATCGCGATGAATGACTCCCTGAAGGTGGGCGGCGGCCAACGCCTCGCCGATCTCCGCAAACAACGTAACGATCGAGCGAATCGATGGACGCACGGCGAGAATGTGCTCGTCGAGACAACATCCTTCGATAAAGTCCATGACGAAATAGGCACGATCATCCGTTAGCGTGCTGTCATGAATGGCAACAATGTTGGCGTGTTTCAGTCGCGCCAGTATCTGAACTTCACGCTCGAACCGCGCCCGACGGCTGGCCAATGCCGCGCCGAAAATGACCTTGATCGCGACCTTTCGACCCGTAGCCTCCTGGATCGCCTCGTAAACCATGCCTTGCGCACCGCGCCGCACTTCGCGCAAGACACGGTATCCCGGAAACGATTGAGAGCCCTTGAACGACGATGGAGCAAAAGCATGAGAGCCTGACAACTCGACATCGCGCAGCGCCGCTTCGATTAAGGGAATCTCTTCCGCCGGCGTGCTCTTCTTTGATTCAGATGATGACATGCCCGTTCAACCTTATCGGATTCTCAGTAGAAAGACGACCGCCGCGTCGACGCCGTCATGAGTCCGAGCTGAAAAACCTCGATGCGCTGCCCAATGCCTCCCGGAGTTGGTCGTGCGCGCGAGCCCGTAGCATATACACGGCCCCTTTGGATCGATTCAGCTCAGCCGCAACGGAAGCCACGTCTTCGCCATTCAAATCCAAACGCCGTACTACGTCAGCATACAAATCCGGAAGTTGCCTCAAGGCGGCCTCCAAAGCAAGACGTGCCTCGTCACCGACAGCGAAACGACTGGGCGTCGCACTGAATCGAGCAACGATATCCAATTCGCAATTCACGTCGCTCTCGTCGCTCGTGAAACGCTCGTGAGCGCCACCGCGCTTGGCGGCCGTAAGGCTGCGGACCGCATCCACACAATTTCGCTTCGCCAATGTGGTCAACCATCGCTCGAATGAACCTGACCCGTCATACGAAAAACGCTGGATGCAAAGGAAGGCATCGGTATACGCCTGCTGCATGACATCGTCAGCCGACAACATCGCCTGGAGCCCGGGCGCGATCATACCCTTGATCACCTCCCTGACTTTCGGACCAGCTGTGGAGAGCAGCGTGATAAACGCATCGCGATCTCCCGCTTTGACCTGGGCAACCAGCGTTGATTCATCAAAGTCGGAAGTCACGAGGGATTACTCATTCCTGGGGTTGATTACACTTGTTCGCACGACTCATGCAGATGCGAAACACCACTATAAGACCGCCAGAAAGCCGAATCAACAGAAAACGAAGGCTGGAGACTGCACGGTTGCAGCGTACTGAATCGCTTCAACACAAAGATGTCACGCAAAGCGACGACCGCCACATCAACAGACAGCTGAAGTACATCACTTCCGATAAGTGTTTCCCAAGCCGCCAACGACAAGTCCCGACCAACTACCCCATGGGCCCGACCAAAGACCCATGAGACCGCCAAGTCACAAAATCGCGCAGTTGATAGTGCCTGAAGAGGATTGAACTTTCATCAGCAGCCCACCAGTGGACGTCAACCAAACGGCGGCGAGCCACTCACACGTCGGCAGGCCAAAGCCAACCAAACGTCCCTGCCGTCACCAGTCCGTACAAAAGACCGTCAAACATGAACTTGATGGTGATCCACCAACTCTGCCCCTTCCAGATCGAAGACGGAATGTCACTCAAGCCATAAGCCAGGAACGCAATCGTACCGGTCATTCGAAATACCGCCGAATACGCCGCACCCCGCTCAAGCCCCAGGGTGGCTACGTAGCCGGCAAAGACACCGATCAGAATGGAGTAGGAGAACCACGTGATCAGAGGTTTGCCCATCGAAGGCGGACCATCAGGAACGACAGTCAGAAAGCCGACCGGCCCCTGGTTGTATTTCTCCTGCATCGCAGGCGTTGCAAGGTCAGCCATTCCATCGGGGCAGGGAAACATGTATCGACCAACACCAAGCTGCTGGTCACGCATCGCACGCAGTAGAGAATCTTCATCGTTCAACTTCTTCCAATCGGATTTGTGCATGGGCGTCGCCATGTGAATGATTGAACTGACGATGAAAACGAAGACAGCCGAAAGCAAGATCGGCAACCACAAGTCTACAATGGAAACCATGGACCATTCCTTCTCAATCAAGCCATACCCGACAAATCAGTCGCGACGCGACGACATGAGGATTTCGCAGTCGCAAAACCGCTGCAACGCCGATTGTAACAAATCACAAGCGCACGCACACGGAGAATGCCACTGGCGAAATAAGCGATTTTTTGGAGGCGGTGTTCCTGAACGACCTCCGACGACGCTTGACAGGATACGTTGGCGCGCGAACATTGGTTCATTGGTGGTCAACATGCGGAGCCAGCAGCACCGCGTGCCTCGCTCACCAGTTTGCGGTTCGATCGCTGACGACACTACCCGTGACCTCTTATGAGGAATCAACAGCGTCCGATAGAATCAAGTATGACCGTCGATGATCCGATGGATGGTTGGATGAAACAGGATCCCAAAATGACTGTCGCTTCCTTCAGCCCCGCGCTCGATGCACTCTTCACGTATCTCGATAGCCTGACCTCGCGGGCGCCCGCCGACGACCTTCGCGACAAGCTGATCGAAACCAACATCACCCTGGACGATGTCAGACCGTTTGTGCGATTCTCGGCCACGCAATACCTGCGTAACCTGATCCACGCCGGCCACAATTATCATGCACTCGCTATCTGCTGGAAAAGTGGACAACGAAGCCCCATCCACAACCATGCCGAGTCCGTATGCGGCGTCAAAGTGCTGCAAGGTACGGCAACCGAAACACTCTTCGACATGACACCGTGCGGTCAGCTCAAAGCCGTCGGTTCGCGAGATCATGAGCAAGGATGCGTCATGGCATCATGCGATGACGATACACACCAGGTATCCAACCTGCAGGCCGTTGACGATGATCTGGTGACGATTCATGTGTACTCGCCACCCCTTTTCCGAATGGACACCTTCTCACTGACAAATCAACGCATCGGCGAATTCCGACCGATGGTGCTCGAACAGAGTTTTGGAAGCGGAATCTGACAACGTGGCGACACGCTCCTACAACATCAGCTACGGCGGAAACCATCCGACCGGACGCAGCACCTATGCGGAAGCGCTCAGCGCGGATGCCTTTCTGTCGCTGGGTTCCATGGAAGGCGTTTTCGACCCGATTGTCGATACCAGCAAACCCAGCCCTGAGCTTACAAAACGACGGGCACTCTATGCCGGATACGCTTTCGCCGGTGGCGTCGCATTCCTCGCTGTTTTCGCTCAAAGGCTTCCATTCCCACCCTTCACGGTCGGCGAAGGAAGCGACATACGACATCCGATCAGCAGTGCGACGATCGCTATATTGCTGGGACTCGCACTTCGTAATCTCCTGATGCTGCCGGACGGAATCCGGGCCGGATGCCGTCATATCGTGAAGAAAGTGATTCCGATCGCAATTGTCCTGATGGGAGCCAGGCTTCACTGGGGGCACATGGTCGACATCGGCCTGACCGCACTGTTGATCACCGCTTGTTCCATCGCAGTAGCCGTCGGCGCATCCTATTATGTGGGCAAGATGCTCGGCCTCAATTGGAAGACATCCCTGCTGCTTGGGACGGGCACGGGCATCTGCGGCAACAGCGCCATCGTTGCCGTCGCACCCTTGATCGATGCAGATGATGACGATCTCGTGCTCTCCATCGGCGCGGTCAACCTGTTCGGCCTGCTCGCCATGCTCGCATTTCCGGTCATCGGCGGTTTGCTCCAGATCGGAAACGACCAGTTCGGCGTGTGGGCTGGCGTTTCCATTCACGCCGTACCACAGGTGGTCGCTGCGGGCTTTGCGTACAGTGCCGACGCCGGCACACTGGCCACCGCCGTGAAACTCGTTCGCGTCACCATGCTGGCTCCGCTCGTATTCATTCTCGCACTGATGTACGCCAACAAGAACGATGACACCCAGGACGGTCAGGCGTCAGAACGATCCAAGCTGACCGTTCGCTACACCCGGCTTGTGCCCTGGTTCGTTTGGGGATTCGTCGCCTTTGCTTTCCTGAATTCTCTTGGCATGCTGCCAAACTTGGTCTTCCCTGCAGAAGGTGCGCTTGCCACAGTATTCGGTCAGGATAGCAACGTGGAACTCGCCTCAGCCATGTCAGTCGCAGGCAAGCTGTTGCTGACGCTCGCCATGGCAGCAATCGGACTTGAAGTGAACCTGCGGACGCTGGGCGGCGTCGGCGCCACGGCCGTTAAGGCCGGGCTGCTCGCCACACTCTCGCTCGGTGCCGCCAGCTTGTTGATGATCTTGGTCTTGATGTAACTGGTGACGTGAAGCGACGCTCATGCGCCTCAAGATAAGAATTAAAGGCGTTTGACGACAAGAATGGTGATGTCGTCCGATTGATCCGCCAAACCGGCGAAACGCCGAACGTCCCACAGCAACTGATGCGCCATCTGTTGTGCCTCAAGGGCCTGGTGCCTGTCAATCGCCGCAATCAGCCGCTCCTCACCGAACTGCCGACCGTCGTAATCCAGCGCTTCGAGCACGCCATCTGTCGACATGACAATCGCATCACCCGACTGCAAAGGCACCGTTTCTTCGAGGTAAGACTCGCCTGGCAACACGCCAATCACGAAACCTTCCGGACCGATAGACGTCACCTTACCGTCCCGAACGAGGAAAGGACGGGAATGACCGGCGTTGCACAGTGTGAGTGAGGAACCGTCGGCAGCCAGAATGCCGTAGGATAATGTCGCGAATTCGTGGATCTCAGTTTCACGACACATGTGCCGGTTCACTTCCGCAACCGTGTCCGAAGCAAGAAGGTGACGCCCCGCCGATACGTGAAGAACCGATCGAATGGAAGCCATCATCAACGCAGCCGGCATGCCCTTTCCAACAACATCCGCAATCGCCGCGCCGATTCGACCCTCCGGCAATTCAATCAGATCGTAGAAATCCCCACCAAGATCCAGGCTCGGAACATAGACGTAACCGAACTCGAAGTGCGGAGATTCAGGCGTATGCGTGGGAAGCATTCGACGCTGGATATCGCCGGCAGCACGCATCTGACTACGAAACCGCTCACCGGCAATCTGCTGGTCCAACAATCGCCCATTGATCACCGCGGCGGCTGCCTGTGACGCAATCGAACGCAACAGCCCGCATTCGGTTTCACTGAATACGTAACGCGACGATGTGTAAACACGAAGCACGCCTACGGTTTCACCGTGGTAGGTCATCGGAACGCACAGACCACTGACGATCCCCTCCTGCCGCGCGTTTTCGGGATATCGAATGCGCTCGTCAGTCCTGGCATCCTCAATGTAAACCGTATTGCCGGAAAAAGCCTCGGCATCGATCGCATTCTGCTTGATCAGGACCGGACCCTTGGAGAGGTATTGCTCCGAAAGATTGCGGACGGCCCGGACCTCAAGTTCATGTGTTTCCTGATTCAACAGGCGGATACCGGATGCCTTAACTGGAAGCACTTCCACCACGCGGCGGACCGTGTAATCAAGCACTTCATTAAGATCACGCTTTCCTGAGAGCTCATTGGTCAGGTCGTGGACAATCGACAGATCGGCCAACTGCTGCTGAATCCGTGTCGCCTGTTCATGAATCGTGGCAAGCGTCTCGGCCATCGTGTCAGCAAACTGCCGGACGGCTTCCGGTGTTGCGCCGGTGTGAATGGCACTGTAGTCCACCGTTGCGGAAAGCGTCTGCTCGTCAATTTCGAAACGCTCGGCTGCCTGCTTGATGTCTGCCGACGTCGGTGGCGCCGGGGGCCTCGTCCCTGCTACGATCAACCCGATAGGCTGACCGCCGCTGATCACAGGAACCCCGTAGAGCGCAAGACCCTCGTGGCACACCGAGGGAACGGTCGAGTTAGGATCGGAAGCCAACTGGCGGAGACTCTCAACAAAGGCTCGACTGCCAAGCTCAGACGTACCGATCTTCCCGGAATACCGACTTCCCCATGTGGGCTCCGTGATGAGCTCGCCTTCCACCGTGCAGATACAGACCGTTACCTGGCCGAGCGAGGCAAATCGATCCTGCATGGCATGCAGCGTGGCGAGACCGACCATGCGGGTCAGCTCGTTGTCGGTCGCGATCTTACTCGCGCTGCGGCGGTTGGGATTTGTCAGTTCCACAAACTAGTCCGGTATGAACTTCTGGCGCGAGTGAATCTGGCAAACGGTTTCCGCGATCAACTTCGCCGTTTTCTCCAGATCGGAAAGACTGATGACCTCGATCGGCGTGTGCATGTAACGGTTCGGTACGGAGATCAGGGCAGTCGCAACCCCCGATCGCGTCAACTGCATGACGTTCGCATCCGTTGGCGTTCCGCCCGGCGTACCGTCCATTTGATGCGGAATCTTCTTCTGCTTGGCTGTCTGAAGAATCAGCGCCTCAAGCTTCGGATTGACGTTCGCACCGCGGGTTATCACCGGTCCGCCCCCGAGCTTGATGTCGCCATGCTGTCGCTTGTCGAGATCCGGACAGTCCGTCGCATGGGTTACATCAACAGCGATTCCCACCGCCGGATCGATCGCATGAGCGGACGTACGTGCCCCGCGAAGACCAATTTCCTCCTGTACGGTACTGACAGCAAACAGACCGCATCGGAGCTTCTTGGTCGAGCAAAGCCGCAACGCCTCCATGACCACGAAGAGCCCGCACTTGTTGTCAAACGCGGGTGAAGCCGCAAGATCATCACCAAGCCTGGTCATCTTCAAATCGAACGTAGCCGCATCACCGATTCGAACCGTCTTGCTCGCCTCTTCTTTGTTCTTCGCACCAATGTCAATCCACAGGTTCTGCAGCTCGACCTTGGCCCCGCGCTCTTCAGGCTTCATCACATGGATCGGCTTACGACCGATGACACCCGGAACAGGGCCACCCTCGGCATGGATGCTCACGTTCAGCCCCGGAAGGACCGAGGGGTCAATCCCGCCGATGGCACCGAAATAGAGATAGCCGCGGTCGTCAATATGGCGAATCTGCAACCCGATCTGATCACAGTGACCGGCGAGCATCACCCGCGTCGTTGCTTTGGGATTCAACGCCACCGTGACGTTGCCATGCACGTCCGTCTCGATCGAATCGGCATAGGCCTTCATTCGCTTCCGAACGATACGCTGCACGGGTTGTTCATAGCCGGACGGTGACGGCGTTTCCTGCAATGCTTGAAGAAATGAGAGCGAATCCTTACGCAACGGGCGACTCCTCAGTCATGTGGTTCTCGATTGTGTGAGATGCTGATGACGCTTTCGCGAAATCAACGCGCGTAGTGTATGACGAACCGCCATCACCCTCAAGATTGTGCGTTGAGCACCAGGCGGTAAAGTTCCATGCCATCCGCAAATCCCCACGATATTCCAGCTCCTGGAACACGGGCCCATACAAAGAGAAATCCCGGGCAGAAAAAAAGGGTGCCCCTGACTGGTCAGCCCGGGAACACCCTTGAAGTCACTCGAATCAGGACGCTATTTCGATGTCTTGCCACCCTCCGGAAGGATCGGATTCGCGTTCAGAGCCTTTACCAGGAACGCCCATCGGTCGGCCGCCTCCTGTATCCGCACCGACGTCGGTTTGCCGGCACCATGACCGGCGTCTGTCTGAATCCGGATCAATGTCGGGGTATCCCCTTCATGCGCCGCCTGAAGCGCCGCCGCGAACTTGAAGCTGTGAGCCGGAACCACGCGGTCGTCATGATCACCGGTCATCACCAGCGTCGCCGGGTAGGAAGTCCCTTTCTTAAGGTTATGCAACGGCGAATAGGCATAGAGCGCTTTGAACTCGTCCGGATTCGCGGAAGAACCGTAATCAGACACCCAGGCCCAGCCGATGGTGAACTCCTGGAACCGCAACATATCGAGAACACCAACCTCCGGAATCGCGGCACCGAACAAGTCCGGTCGTTGCGTCATACACGCCCCGACGAGCAAACCACCGTTGCTGCCTCCACCAATGGCAAGCTTGCCGGGAGACGTCAGGCCGTTCTTGATCAAGAATTCCGCCGACGCGATGAAATCGTCAAAGCAGTTCTGCTTGGTCAGTTTCGTACCCGCC
>JBMYUM010000129.1:0-10067 GCA_049605375.1 Phycisphaerae bacterium
ATGCAAAAAGACCGCGGAACGGCTGGAACAGAAAATTCAACCACTCTTCGGGGGAACACTCCGCATCGTCTTCCATCACTATCCACTGCATAAAGCCTGCAATGTCTCCACCCGCAGCAGTATGCACCCCAACGCCTGCGAAGCAGCACGTTGGGCGGAAGCAACGCGGATACTCAAAGGCAACGGCGGTTTCTGGGAAGCGCACGACTACCTCTTTGAGAACCAGAGCCTCCTCAAACATGGCGAACTTGCCATGACGGCCTTCGCCAATGCCATGGATTTACCAATGGAAGATCTCCAGCGCGCCATTTCGTCGGAAGTAGTTTCACAACGAATCACCGACGACACCAAACTCGGCGGCACCGTTGGTGTTCGTGCAACACCGAGCGTTTTTCTGCAAGGCCGCCTCCTCCATACCATGGCTAACCAGAGCATGGCGTTCTGGGATGCTGCGGCCGACCGCTACTGGACGGAAACGGGACAGAAGCGACCAGCTCAAACGCAACGACCAACGCCCGAGAAGAAGAAAACGGTGCCGAAATTCAATCCCGACAAGACGACGCCGACGCCGTAGCGATGCGATGAACGATGAAGACCAGGCATCCGATTCCCGGTAGAAACGGGCCGGCAGTGTGAATAGCATCCGTGAGATCTATGACCGACTGATGGGTGCGTACGGCCCACAACACTGGTGGCCTGCCGATTCTGCGGAAGAAGTCATGATCGGCGCCGTTCTCACCCAGAACACCGCCTGGCGAAACGTCGAACAAGCCCTCATCCAACTTCGAAAAGCAGACGCGCTAACCATGCGTGCCATACACGAGGCATCAACGGATGAACTGATTGAACACATTCGACCGGCCGGCACCTATCGCATCAAGGCCAAACGACTGAAAGCTCTGGCGGCGTGCGTGATGGAAGATTGCGGAGGCAGCCTTGAAGTACTGTTCGAAGGCCCGATGAATTCCGTTCGAAGTCGGCTCCTGAGAATTCATGGCATAGGCCCGGAAACAGCAGACGCCATCACACTATACGCTGGTAATCGACCAACCTTCGTCATGGATGCCTATGCGCGCCGTGTCTTGATTCGCCACGGGCTGGCATCACCCGAAGACGACTACGACGCACTGAAGACGGTCATGGAATCATCGCTTGAACGTAACGCGCAGATTTACAACGAATATCATGCACTGATCGTTGCCGTGGGAAAAAACCACTGCGGAAGAAAGGCAACCTGTGAAGGGTGTCCACTGACCGACATGCCACACGATCCGGAACGATGCTGAGGCGCAGGAAACCACCGCGCTTCAGCGAAGAACATCAACCTTGTGACCTCACGTTCGAGCGGCGGAGAGAATCGCCTCGCCTTCAGACTGGACCAACGCCGCGTACAGCTCGCAGAGTCGTTGTGTGACGACACCCACCTCACCCGTGCCGATCACACGACCATCGACTGTGGTGACGGGCGCCAGCTCGCCCATCGTCCCGGTGCAGAAAGCCTCATCAGCACGATAGACCTCGGTCATGCTGATGTCTTTCTCGACATAGGGAATGCCGTGCTGCTCACACAAGCCCATGACCGCCGCACGCGTGATACCCTCCGGACATGCCAGATCACGACTCGTGACGACGCGACCACCTTGAACAAGGAAGACATGCGTGGCGTTTGTTTCGGCAACAAACCCCTGGCGATCAAGCATGAGCGCATCGTCTGCGCCCGCGACATTGGCTTCAATCTTGGCGAGAATAGACTGAATCAGGTTGTTGTGGTGAATCTTGGGATCAAGACAATCCGGCGGGAATCGACGCCAGCTGCTCGTGATCAACGACAAACCATCACGCCCATAAACCGGCGGCTTATGCTCAGCAAGAACGATCAATGTCGGTCCGGATTGATTCAACCTTGGATCCATGCCCGACGTGATCTTTTCACCACGCGTAAGCGTGAGTCGAATATGAACACCATCGTACATATCGTTGGCTTCAAGCGTCCGGCGAATCTCAACCGCAATGGCGGCATGATCGGGAATCTCCGTGAAGGCCAACGCTTTCGCCGAGTCACGCAACCGATCTAGGTGCTCATAAAGCCGGAAGATGCGTCCCTTGTACAGACGAAGGCCTTCCCACACCGCATCGCCACCTTGAACGACGGAATCGAAAGGACTGATTCCCGCATCCTCGCGGCGGTGAAGCGTCCCGTTGATGCTGATCAAAATGTCACGGTTCTTCTGGTTGAATGTCTGAAGCATGCCAGTCCCCTGCTGTGACGATCCTACGAAAGTCGTTGATTGTACGCTCGATCTGTCCGCAACCACGGGTTCCGCGGGCGCCTCGACGCAACCCGATGCGT
The DNA here is from genome assembly GCA_049605375.1 of Phycisphaerae bacterium. Taxonomy (GTDB): domain Bacteria; phylum Planctomycetota; class Phycisphaerae; order UBA1845; family UBA1845; genus JADFOB01. The sequence goes on from JBMYUM010000129.1 coordinate 2,351, forward strand.
TAGCGCCCTCGACGACGTGGCTTTCCCCAGACTCCGGTGCCTCTTCGTTGCCCGTCACAACGCGCTCAACTACCTCGGATACCGTGGAAACCGCCGATGGAGAAGGTGAAAGCGAGGTCGGGATCGGCCGATCCAGACTGATGCGATCAGCAAAGAGCTGCTCGTAACAAGCGTCAGCGGCGGCCAGAAGTTCTGCAAAAGCCGAGGGAACATCTTCGTCTTTCGCACGGTAAGGTCCGAATCCTGTCGAAGCCTCGACGGCGTCGTACCAGTATGGTGCCCACACGCCATCAGTATCGCGGCGTCCCGGTTCCCAGGACAGCATGGCAGGATCAAATGGCACACCCAACGCCTCGCAAAGGCGGTTCAGCATACCTTCCGGATTTTGAAGAACATCTTTGGAATCGATGATCGGTGGAATCACCCCGTGCTTCGCCCGGCAGTGTTCCATAATCTCGATCTGTTGAGGCAGCCCGGTGTCAGCCAACGTCGGGTTGTCGATTTTCTTCAACAGAGACGTCAGCATCTCTTTCGGCTCACGGATCAGAAAGCAGTGCGTCAATTCATCAAGCCAGTCACGCTCAATGTGCGGCAGTAGATGATGCGCCATATGCTTCTGGTAAAAGATCGAACGACCATCCGGAACCGGGCCCGTCAACCAGGCCGAGACTTTCCGCCAGTCCGTCTCATGTCCGGCCAGAATCTCCTCTCGTCCGGGGTGATCAAACCCGTGGGTCAACAGGTACGGCGCATAGAGCGGCTCGTCGCAAACGAGAGTATCCGCCCGATTGCCCCACGAACGCATCATGGCAGTCGAGATGTTCCGCGGCCCGGACCACATCGCAATGCGCTTGATGTCCATGTGTGTTTGCCCTTCCCCAAGAACATGAAACAGACGTCGAATGACAGTTAGATGTTTGATTGCCGATCAGAAAATCAGATCAGCTGTTCAGGAAGTTCGCCAGCAGCTTGGTCCCTTCCACCGTAAGGAAGCTCTCGGGATGGAACTGCACGCCCTCGATGGGAAGCGACTTATGACGGAAACCCATCAGTTCATCGCGATCTGTCCAGGACGTAATCGAGAAGACATCGGGCAATGTGGAACGCTCGACCGTAAGCGAGTGATAACGTGTCGCGACGAAGGGATTGGTCAAGCCGTAATAAATGCCCGTGCCATCGTGATGAATCGGACTTGTCTTACCGTGCATCAGACGGTCGGCACGAACCACCTTTCCGCCGAACGCCTCCCCAATACATTGATGCCCAAGACAAACGCCAAGAACCGGGACCTTGCCTTCGAGCGCCTTGATGAACGCGACACTGACGCCTGCTTCTGTCGGCGTGCACGGACCGGGCGAGACAATGACATGCCGCGCCCCTTTTTGCAACAGCTCGTCCACGGTCGCCTGATCGTTGCGGACCACGTCGACCTCGCGTCCCAACTCCAGTTCACCGATACGCTGAACCAGGTTGTAAGTAAACGAATCGTAGTTATCGATGATCAAAATCATGGCTGGAAGACTAGCAAATTCCCCGTCCAGCGGCAATCCTGGTCAACCAATCCACACCACCAACTTGAACCGCCACGCTCGACACATACTATGCCGTTGTGGTAACGAAAGCCCCCCCATCCGAGATGAACCGTCGCCTCACAATTAAGGATCTGTCCATACGCTATGGCTCCGTTCATGCCGATGGCAGTCATCAGCCGCTTGCCGTCGATCATCTGTCGCTCGACATTCGAGATGGCGAGACGGTCGCACTGGTCGGGGAAAGCGGCAGCGGGAAAAGCACGGTCGCCTTCAGCATCATGGGCTTACTTGACTGGTCGGGGCCGTACCAGGCGACGGGAACAATCCAACTGAGAGTGGGAAACAACTGGCTCGATATGCTGAACGCGTCCGAGCCGGATCGCGCGGGAATTCGAGGACGGCACGTCGCCATGATATTTCAAAATCCGGCGACAGCTCTGAATCCTGTGATGACCGTCGGCAGGCAAATCGCCGAAGTATTCGAACTACACGAGAATCTCTCACGTCGCGCCTCACGGGAAGCGGCCATCGAAGTGATGGAACGGGTCGGCCTTCGAGAGCCGGCATCCTGCGCCCGAATGTACCCGCATCAGTTGTCCGGGGGCATGCAACAGCGTGTGGTCATCGCCATGGCCATAGCCTGCCGCCCCAAATTGCTTGTAGCCGATGAGCCGACGACAGCACTGGATGTCACCCTGCAAGCACAAATACTTGAATGCCTTCTGCAAATCCAGTCGGACATGAAGATGGCGATGCTGCTGGTCTCCCACGATCTTGGCGTCGTCGCGAAATGCGCGAACGAAGTCCATGTCTTGAGGTCGGGGTGCGTCGTCGAAGCGGGACCGGTCGACCGGGTACTGATCAAACCACAGCACCCTTACACACAGAATCTACTGGCTTGCATGCCCTGACGACCGGCCGGCTTCAAACACGGACCGGTACCCATCAGAAAATAGTGGATGCAATTGATAGCCAACCGTCGCGAAGCGCCGTCTCAGGCTCAAGGATTGCCGACAACAATGGTACCCGTGCCGACATTGTACTGAATCGTCGGATTGCCGAAGTCGTCGAGGACAGGATCGCCCTCTTCGTCGAGTTGAATCTGGTTGTTCGTGGCGGAAACGGTCACAACAACATCATCCCCACAAACGTAGTGCGTACCACGCTGCAGGAGTCGGCCTCGTGTAACCGCAATGGTATTGCTGTCAAACCCCTCGGTACCGGTTCCATCGCCCGTCAGTACGACGCCATGAAACGTGACATTACCCGCACCGTTGAATATGTCGCCATTCCCTTCGGAGAATGTGGTCCCCGTTGATTCCAGATGAGACGCCGCGACGATGTACTCCACGGCGCAGACCGCCGGACCAGTTGTCGAAGTAAACGGAGGGATACGAACGTCAAATTCATCAACGATGGCGGCGCTTCCACCCTCTGTCAGGTTACCGTCGCCTGCCGCGAAGTTGATCTGGATGGTACTTTCGGTCGCGTTCACCACCTGCATCAGCAAGTCGGCATCTTCCGCGCTCTCCTCCGGAGCATCGACCATGTCTCCACCTTCACCTGAATCCGATAGGCCATCAGGTGAAGACTCGTCCGTAACGTCGGTCAGTGGCTCAGGAAACGCCTCGCCGGCCGACACCACCGAGACACTACCGTCTTGCGACGTGGCCAACTGCAACACCAATGTGTCTTCACAAACAAAGTGCTCGCCGAACAGAAGAAAGCGTTCACCGCTCTGCCCCGTGCTCCCGGAATCGAAGCCTGGCGTCCCGGTACCTTCGCCGGAAAGAATCAAATTCTCACTGACTGCATTCGTCGCTGTCACGGTGACTTGCTCGTGGCAGACGATTGAACCCTCAGTCACATCCCCACTCTGGAGAATGACAACCGTCTCGTCCACTTCCGGCTCAATCGATGACTCCCCATCAAGCGAACCCGCCTCGGATGGATTAACGAGAGCCAGTTTGACCTCAACGGTATCAGGCGTCGCATTCTCAAGACGGATACCTAGCGCTTGCGGCGGAGTAAGATCGACGAAGCCCAGACCGCAACCGGTCATCACGATGACAATCGCCAATAGCAGCACGGCCAAGGGCACCTCCAGGGCAGCCATCGACGTGCAGGGCACCGTCTGACAGTCTGGGGCATTCCGACCGGCGGCGTCACGGCGAGGCCAACGGGAAGACCGACTAAGAAATGGGCCGTACTTCATGAGTCATCCAGATCATGTCGAACCGAGTAGGATCACAAACCACTGCACCCGATAAATCGGCGAAAACGCACCTCTTCTGGAACAAGGGCCGTCCATTATCGGCGCAAGAACCACCAACTTTGACAATCGGGCTGGCAATACTGGAAACACGGGTTGCGTCCAATAAATGCTGAAGAGTCAGAACAACAAAGGCCGATGAACGCGGTGAGGTGTTAGCAGCGTTGATTTGCCCAAGGACGGGCTTCCGCGGCACTGAAAATCCAGCACCCGATCATCACGTAACCCACGGCAGGTAGGCATGGAGGCGACCAGCCGCGCGGCAGTGTACAAACCGCCTCCACGTTCACTCGTAGAAGGTCACAGCCGTGCGCATCATCACCATAGCCAACCAGAAAGGTGGTTGCGGTAAAACAACCGTCGCCATCAACCTGTCCGCTTCCATTGCTCGTGAAAGTCGCCGTACCCTGATTGTCGACCTGGATCCGCAAGGCCATTGCGCCTTGGGGATGGCTGTACCAGACGAACAGATCGATCTCTCGATCTACGAATGCCTGATGTCGCAGGTCGATGGGGAACCCGTCGAGCTGTCCAATATCACCTGGCAGATCAGCCCCTACCTGGATCTGGCGCCCGCTCGTGCAACGCTGGCCAATCTCGAACCCAAGCTCGGAGAGCGCCCGAACGCCGACCAACTCCTCAAAGCACTGCTTGAAGCCAACCGCGACCGATACGACTACGTCGTCATCGACTGCCCGCCGCACCTTGGTCTCCTGATGAAGAACGGCCTACGTGCCGCAGACGAGGTCATCATCCCGGTCGATACCGGCTTCTTCTCCCTGCACGGCCTGACCCAGCAACTGCAAACCGTCGACCAGATTTGTGAGCGCAACGGCCAACGCCTCAACGTCCGCGTGCTTCCCAACCAGTACGACGTCCGCACGAAGCTGGCTCGAGAAATTCTCGCCGAGCTCCGTAAGCGTTTCGCCGGCGTCGTTCTCGATACCATTGTCAATTTCAACACCAAGTTGAAAGAAGGCTCGAGCTACGGCCAGCCAATCACCGAATTCGCCCCGAACAGCAGTGGTGCACGCGATTTCCAGGCCCTGGCCCACGAAATCCTCATGTCCGAACCCGCCGAAGTACCGACCAGCGACATCCTCCAACATGTCGAACGCCTGGCGGCCGACGCAGAACGCCTCCTGGCAACAACCACCACGCTTGTCAGCCATAAGGATGAAGCGGGCAACTCGCCCGCCAACGGACAGAAAACCGTCGAAACAGCAGGACACGGCACCATTCCGGTTCACTCGGCAACGCCGCCGCAACCGGGAACGCCCGCACCGGAAACGACGATCCCCGGGTTTGTCGCCCCTGCACCGACCGCACCGCAGACTCAACCGGAACCGGGCCAGACCACCGTGGGTCAGCTTGGCACAGGGTTCACCACCCAGGGGTTTGACGCACCCGTTGGCCCGTCGGCAACCCGGAATAACGTCGGCGCCCAGCCCCAGACAATTCCAGTGCAACCCGCCGTCGACGCCACCGGCCGACCAACCCCTCCGGCAGGATTCGATGTCACCAATCCTGCTCGCACCCAGGGAATCAGCGAGTTGGCCGGCGCACCGGCCAGAACGGATGCCGATGCTGAAACCGCATCGCCACAGCGATCGATCAAGGTCGAAACGTCACGTTTGGATGCAAACGCGGAGCTGATCGATTCAATCCGCAACGCCACCGAACCGAAACAGCCATCGATCGATAACGGTGCCTCTGCACAGCCGCCGGCGACGATCCCCCACGAAACGCCGCAGGCACGCGAGATTCGCCATGAGGAAATCGCAAAGAAGATCAACAACATTTACGGCGTACGGCAAGAGGACGAGGTGATGGTCTTCCGCACATCAGGGGCCGAAGTATCGGAAGTGCAACTCGCGGGCGATTTCAACGATTGGATGCCCCATACCACCCCTATGCGTCGTTTGATGGATGGCGATTTTGAGGCCCGCCTGCGGCTCCCCAGGGGGCGTTACCGTTACCGCCTCGTCATCGACGGCCGATGGTCGCATGACCTCAACAATCCCGACGTGGAACGGAACGAATACGGCGAGCTGAATTCGATCGTTGTCGTCGATAAATAACGATCCCGGCGACAAATAAAAACACAGGTGTCGATGCCGACATGGGGCAGGCTTGAATGCTGCCCCACGAAGCCTGAGCAGCGATATTACCGGGGAATCGCGGTTGGAGGCGAAAAAGTCAAACCTGTTATAGGTCCAGTCAACCACTAGGCTTGCCAACTCTTCCTCGATTCTCGATTGCCCCGGTCCGATATCGCGCTTAGAATACGGCGGAATGCAAGTTCGTCCCTTTTGGGGGTCGCCAAGACCATGAACGACTGGCTTGATGCCGAGCAGCGAATAGAACGGGCTCAACAGCTATCAGAGTCCATGAGATGGGCCGAAGCCCTGGCAGAAATGGATGCTGCCCTGGCCATAAACCCACATAATGGCACCTGGCACGCTCAGCGGGGTTACCTGCTCGAGGAACTGGAACGCCCCACCGAAGCCATCTCTGCTTACGAATATGCGGTCGAGCTCGAACCGGATGATCGTGACGTCAGCATGGCATTGGGGGCCGGTCTACTCCGGCTCGGACGGCTCGCACGAGCACTGTCCATTTTCGAACAGCTGATCCAGTCTCATCCCGATTTTGAACCGGCCTATTGCCACGCGATCGCGGCCTACGCCGAACTCGGTCAACATGAAAAGGCCGAGCAGATGTTCTATCTGGCCCAGGAAATCGACGAACGATGCCCGCACTGTTTCTTCAACATGGCGGAATCCCTGGCCATCCGCGGTGATACGGAACGAGCGATCTACTGCTGGCAGCAAGTGCTCGAAATCGAGCCAAGCTATATGGGCGTCAATCGTCGCATCGCCCAGGCTTATCGCGAGGCCGGCGAAAGCGAACTGGCACGCGATTACTACCTCAACGAGCTGCGAGACGATCCGGGGAGCCCGGAATTGCTCTATGAGCTGGCGGAATTGGCATTGGAAGATGGTGAGCTCGCGAGCGCCGCAGCCAGGTTCTCCCATATTGTCGACCTTCACCAGGATCATGTCGAAGCGCGGTATGCCCTCGGCAAGATCTGGCTCATCCAAGGACATAATGAAGAAGCCCTGCGATGCTTCGAAGCCATTGAAGCAATCGAAAAACACCCCGGCCTGTCCGAATTCGACCGCCGCATGGGCGAAGCCCTTTTCAAGCTCGGTCGAGTCGATGAAGCCAACCGACGATTTGAAAAGGCCATCGAGAAAGACGGAGAGCAGGAAGAACTGCTCATGGTCTACGGTACCAGCTTGTTGGCCGCCAATCGAATCGAAGCAGCCGCCGATTGCTACCGGAAAGTCCTGGCACGCGATGGGGAAAACGGTCTCGCACATCATTCACTGGCCGTATGCCTTCTCAAGCAGGAAAAATACGAACTGGGGCTCGATCACTGTGAGCAGGCCATCGCAGCCAATCCAGATTCCGTTGCCTCACGGTGCAACGCGGCATACGCCATGATGCGACTGGGCCAATGGGGTAAGGCGCGGCACATGCTCGCAGAAGCCCTCAAAGTCGAGCCCAATAACGCACTGGTCAAGGGACTTCTTGACCGGTCGTGGCGGTATCGAATCAGCTATTTCTGGGATCGACTCCTGCGGATCGCCCGTCTTCGTTAGGGGTTTTCTCGACCTTGTTCGGTCGCCCCCCTCCTCACACCCGCGATTTCAGTCCCACTGCCCTGGAAATCGTACATTAAAGAGTTGACTGAAATTCAACCGGCAGAGACAACGCGCGAAAGGTCATCACCGATATCAGACCATTTCGACCTGTTGGCTCAGCCGCCTTGTTGTCGCAGAATACACACCGACGACAAAGGCCCTTGCAACCGGGACACTTGCAGTTTCATATAATGGGCTGAGCA
>JBMYUM010000130.1:0-10040 GCA_049605375.1 Phycisphaerae bacterium
CTCAACTCGGACACGCCGTACATCATTACCTTCATTGGTATTGCTGATGGTAACTCGGTCAGCTCGGGTACCGCTTTCTCGAACAACATGGCCGAGAACGCTCACTTGAACGGCGCTGCGGTTTGTGACGATCAGTCGAGCACCTGCAACCTCGGCGGTGTCGTGCTGAGCGTTGAGATCACCTACGACGTCAACGGTGACGGCCTGTTCGACGGCTGCAATGCCAATGGTGGCGAAGACGAAGAATACCAGGCCATCCTCTACATCGGTTCGCCGGAAACGTCATGTGGCGTGACGGGTGGCGGTGATTGTGAGCCGGTTCTTGCTGATGATCGCTTTGACATCAACGGTACGGTTAAGGCATGTGCCACCGATGCTGACTGCGAAGCCGGCGTCCCTGGCCCGTCTTCGGCGACGGTTTGCCGTGACGGTGCTTGCTACGTCGCTCGCCAGCGTTACCTGTCGGTTCGTCCGAACCCGGCCAACGCTGGCGTGAACCGTGCAATCCGCATCAGCCTTTCGACGGGTGAAGTTCTCGGTTGGGCATCATCTCCGACCGATACCGCGGCTGCCGGCCCTGGTCCGAACCTGTTCCACCTGTCGCGTGTTGACGCTGCTCCGACCTACTTCGATTGGAGCACGTTGTCGGAAGGCGTGATCACCATCGGTGACTGTGAAGTGGCACCTGGCTTCGAATACGTCGTTCAGTGCATTGCTGAAGGTGACGACATCGGTGACGAAGCCAACTACTCGGCACCGCTGAACCTTCCGACGCCAGGCTCGCACGGTGACGTGACGGGTGGTGGTAACCCGGGTGCCCCGTCAAACGGTTCGACGAACCTGACGGACGCCTTTGCCGTTGTTCTCGGTTTCCAGAACAACCAGAACGAAGCCAAGGATCGTCTTGACCTTGAGCCGAATACCGGCGGCGCTGTCCCGAACCTGATCGTGAACCTGGCTGACACGTTCACGGCAGTTCAGGGCTTCCAGGGTGCTACCTACCCGGGCCCGGCACCGACGGCTTGTCCGTAAGTCCTGCGTTTACATAAACGCTTAGGCCAATAACGAACCCAACGGCGAGGAGCGGTTTGCTCCTCGCCCGCGGGTTTTTGAGATGTAAGGGAAAGAAGAAAAAGGGAAAGAAACGAAGATGACTGCCCGCGTGTTCGCACTTGCAATCGTATTCATTGGTACGGCGTTTGGCCGTATTTCACCGGTATATGCTGCTGACTCGGTAACCACGAGTGGCACATTTGATCGTAAGACTCAATCTGAGCGTGTGGCAGCAGGTGGCGATCTGTGTGCGGATGTTGATTGCAGCTTCCTGGACAATGATTGTGCACAAGGCGTGTGTGACCCCGGAACGGGGCTCTGCGTTGAGGACACGGCATCGTTTGCCGGTGTCGCTTGCCTTGGTGGCGACAATGATTGTCAAGTCACGGTGCTGTGTGACGGTACGAATGCCTTCTGTCCCGGTTTTGCTGACTGCGAACCTGCCGGAACTGATTGCGACGGCGGTGCAGGCCTCTGCAACGGGCTCTGCGAGTGTATCGCCGTCGCGGGTGCCTGCTGTATTCCTGATGGCTCATGCGAATCATTGACAGCATCAGAGTGTGAAAGCCTCGGCGGTTTCTACTACGGCAACTTTATCAATTGCAACAGCAATCTGGACCCACCGTGCGAACCCGCGCCGGCGGTCGTGACGTGTGTACCCGGCGATCTTATTGCGGCGCCAGGGGACCGCGTCGACGTCGAGTTCTACGTCAGCAACGTCCCCAACCTTTCCGTGTACCAGATGGCCATTGTGCCAGTGGTCGACGGTGAGGGAACCTTCAGCCTCGATTGCGACGCCTGCACAGGCGAACCCAATATCGAAGGCTGCGGCGTTCGTATTGACGAAGATCGTGATGACTGGGTCTTCAGCGGCTTGAGTTCGATTACGGCTCCGAACTGCAACGGAAACGCCGGCGGATCATTGTTGATTTTTGGTTCGGCATTCGTCGACAGCGACGAGTCGGCCTACCTGATGGAATTCTCGCTGGATATTTCGGGTTCGGCAACGAGCGGCAGTGTGATCGAAGTCCGAGCCGACCAGACCAACTTCGAGTCGAGCCTGAACAGCAACTTTGGCGAGTTCATTCCATTCTTCGCCGACAGCTGCTTCATCACGATTCAGGGGTCGGGTGGCAACCTCAATGGCGACGGCAGTGTGGACCTGCTCGACTACGCCCTGCTTGCGGCTTGCTTCAATGGGCCTGACGCAGCTCCGTCGGCAGACTGCCCGGACGGCATTGACGCCGACCTAGACGGTGACGGCGATGTTGATGGTGACGATTACGCGATCTTGAACGGAACGCTCGACGGTCCACAGTAGATGTTTGTGTCTCCGGATAAGCGTAACGTATGTGGTTAACGGTGTTGATTCACCGAGTACAAGATGGGCATGATTGGAGAATAAGGTCAACGGAGTGGTGCCCTCGACCTGTTGCTCGTGTTGCCCAAGAGACGTTTGGAACGTCAGCAAAAAGAAACTTCTGATGACATCCGGTTTTTTTGTCCGGTAGCGATTACCGAACGCGGTTACACGTATGGTGGCGGCCTCCTGAGGCTGTAGGCGTTTTGCATTCCAGCCAATACGGTAGCTGCCGGGTTGTCATCAACAGAAACGTAGACGTACGCCGATTTCCGGCGAGTATGACACTTCATCAACGGGTGCCATCCTTGCGGCTTTTCGGCAGAGGAATATTGGCATGACATTCACGCGCACCATCTTTAGTTTCGTGTTTTTGCTCGGCATGATCACCGCGCCCGCAGCCCGGGGTTTTGATCCGGTCAACGGCGATTGGACAAAGACGTTTTCAACTGACGTCCGTGTGATGACCTACAACGTCGAGGACGGCATTCGCTCAAACATCAACAAAACGTCAACTTTGGGCAACTGGGCTGCCATCGTTCGTCAGGTAGCCGCGTTCAAGCCCGATATCCTGATCCTTCAGGAAACAGGTGATATCGGAGTTCCGGGCGGCGTCGATTCCGTATCCGAATTGGAGACGGTTCTCGATCTTTTTCTGTATGGTGGCCCGGACCCGTTTGTTGGCGGTACGGTGACGCAGTTCGTCCAGGCATTTGATCCGACGTTTGATCTTCCGCATGTATTCGTGAGCTTCAACAGCGACGGTTTCAATCGCAACGTCATCATGAGCCGCTATCCGTTTGTCGACCTGAACGGTGATGGTAAAGCAACGATCAGTGACCTGCTCAATCTAACCGCCGACGAGTACCAGAACGGCGGCGATGGCGGCATTCGCGGATTCATGTTTGCCGAGATCGACCTTCCGGATGATCAGTACACCGGCGACCTGGTGATCGGCAATGCACACCTGAAGAGTGGTGGTTCGAGCAGTGACCGCGCCGATCGTCTTGAAGCATCTCAGAACACGGCTTACTTCGTCGATTACTTCTACAATGGTGCCGGCACGGGTTCACCCGACCCGAATAATAAGATCTTTGATATGCCGAACGCCACTTCGATTCTTGGTCCTGATACACCCGTGATCATTGGTGGCGACTGGAATGAGGACGAATTGACGAACGGTCGTCGCGGCCCGGCAGCGTGGATGACGGAAGCAGAATTTGCTGGTTCAACGGACGGTACAGACCGCGATCGTTCGGATGCCACGTATGATTCAGCCGTCGAGTTCTGCACCGGCAATCGTTCGACACAATCGTCCAGCAAGCTTGACTACATCGCATGGCAGGACAGCATCGCGACACCACGCGTGTCGTTTGTATTCAACAGCAGCAGCGTGGGTGCGTGCGCTGACTTCCCTCCGGAATTTAGCGGTTTCTTCCCCCCTGGCGGTATCACGGGCCTGGCATCCGACCATCGCCCCGTCATTGTCGACTTCATCCTTCCGCTGGGTAAGAGCCTTTGCAGTGGCGTCGACTGCACCTTCCTGGATGACGATTGCGCCGTTGGTGTTTGCAATCCTCTGACTGGTGAGTGTGAACAGAATACGCAGACGTTTAACGGAAGCGTATGCCGCGATGCCGTTGACAGCTGTGACGAAGAGGAACTCTGTGACGGGGTTAACCCCGAATGCCCAGTTGATGAATGCCGCATTGCGGGAATCAGTTGTGGTGTGGGCTTGCAGTGCGACGGCGAATGCAATTGTGAGGCGCCAGCCGGCGCGTGCTGCCAACCCAATGGCACTTGTGTGATTGTTGATTCTGACAGGTGCGAATCGGCGGGCGGTTTCTTCTACGGCAATTTCACCGATTGTGACGGCCCACTCGATCCCCCCTGCCTGGCATCACCGACTGTCGTCAGTTGTGAGCTGTCGTCACCCACCGTCGATCCTGGCGGAAGCGTTGATGTTCAACTCTTTGTTGAAGACGTCAGTGACCTCGCTGCTTATCAAATGACAATCGACGTCGCAACCATGGGCACCGGTATTGCAACACTTGATTGTGGACCCTGCACCGGCGCTCCCAACGTACCAGGGTGCGGCGTTCGGATTGACGAAGGTCGTGCGGATTGGATCTTCGATGGTTTGAATGCCATTTCTGCACCAAACTGTGATATTGCGGCCGGTGGTTCACTCTTGATCGCCGGCTCGACATCAGCGGCTCCGGGTTCACCGGAGTATCTCGTGGAATACACGCTTGATATTTCCGGCGATGCCGTACCAGGAACGCAATTTGAAATTACCATCGATCAGGCTGACGGCCAGTCGACGTTGAACAACTCGCTGAACGAGTTCATTCCGTTCCAAGGCGAAATCTGCACCATTACCGTCCGTGGCGAAATTCCTCCGGGCGCCTGTTGTGGGCCGGGAGGTATCTGCACGGAAATCAGTGAAGACGATTGCAACACGGCCGGCGGATTCTTCTACGGCGCGGCAACGAGTTGTTCCGATCCACTTGATCCACCATGCGAGCCAACGCCGCTGGTTACCTGCGTTCCAGATTCAAATGTGGTCGTGGCAGGCAGCACAGTTGACTTCGATCTGGTTGTTGAGTCTGTGGAAGACTTGGCTGCTTACCAGATGACCATTGACGTGACAGCAAACGGAACCGGCACTGCGACTGTTGAGTGTGGTACGTGCGTTGGTGGCCCGAATGATCCGGGCTGCGGCGTTCGAGTCGACGAGAGTCGCGGCGATTACATCTTCGATGGTTTGAGTTCAATTCCTGCAGTGAATTGCAATGATCAGGCCGGCGGTGCACTGTTGATCTCCGGGGCGAGCATGGCCGATACCGGTGACCCTCGGTACTTGATCGAGTACACCCTGACCATCTCCGGTGATGCCGGCGTTGGTTCTGAGTTTACGGTTGATGTCGACCAGAGTGATTTCCAATCGACGCTGAATGACTCGATGAATGAGTTCATTGATTTCGATTCGCAGGCTTGCGTCTTCACGGTCATTGATCCGAGTGGTTGCCAGCTTCCGCAGGTTGCTTCGGGTGGATCAAAATCGATTCTCGTGACCCCACAGGGCGTGCAGAGTCAGGCGTTGCTGATCGAGGGTGACGGTGGTGATCCGGACGTCGCGTGCGTCAGTCTTTATGTACAGGCCGACGGGTCACTCGACGTTGCCCCGTTCTTCCAGGCACCCGCTGCGTGGGGAACGGTTGTCGTTCGCGATGAGGCGTTGATTCCGGGAACCAGCTACAGCGTGACGGCCGAGTGCCTGACAGGAAGTGCCCCACCGGTATCGTTTGATACGTGGGTGTTTGGTGACCTGAACAACGATTCGTTCGCCAACCTGGCAGATACGCAGTTGGCGGTACAGGCGTTCCAGGCGAACTTTGCAAATGTAACGCCGGAGCAGGCGGATGTTGATCCGGCGTGTTCGCCGAACGGTGTGAACAACCTGGCTGATGCTTTTGTAACGGTCCAAGCGTTCCAGGGTCAGTCCTACGGCGATGTGGGCTGCCCGGTTCCGTGCCCGTAGCATGAAGTTCGTCGTCCAGCTGAATTAGCCTGGGATCAGTGAGAATGACTGGTTCGAGACCAGTATCCAGTACGTGCGGAGCCATGCCAATGGCACTTTGGCGGATTCTGGCAAGACTGGTGGATCTCGCACCAGGTATGCGGAAGCGCAGAATCGGCGCGTGGAAATTCCGGGGATTGACTGAATCCTCGGAACCGGCATTAGAGCCAACAATATGGGTTTTTTTAAACGAATCTTAACCGAAGTTGCGGGAATGCTGGCGGTACTTGGCTTGCCAGCTGTGCTATACTGCGGCCCGCGGTTGAGATGATGTGGTTGTACGCGGAGGTTAATCATGCCGAGAAGGAACTCGGGTTTCACACTTATTGAGCTTCTCGTCGTCATCAGCATTATTGCACTCTTGGTCTCCATACTGTTGCCAAGTTTGAATGCTGCCAGGAAGCGTGCGCGTGATGTAGTCTGTCGTTCACACATGAACGGTATTCTGAAATCGAGCGTTGCGTATCAAACCGATTATGATGAGTGGTTTCCCGGAATGAACACCACGGGTGTGGCTATGCGCGCAGCTGCGTTTGGCAACAGTCTCAACCTTGAGAAGCTTCGTCGGCGTTACACGCTTCCGGTCCAACCACATGATTGGATGACTCCCCTGCTTGCCCAGGAAATGGACTTCTCCGGAAGCAACCGTGCCGACCGCTTGGCACTGGTGACAGAGAAGTATCACTGTCCTGAGCAGCGTGCGATCGAATCACGGCTTTATCCCGACGCTCCTGCCGGCAGCGGAATTCTCAGGCAGGATCGCGTTCCTGACGCGGCCGACTTTCAGTATCGCGAATGGACCGCGCTTAGCTATCTGCAGCCGATTCACTTCCAGTACTGGGGTGGCAAGTTCATAGGCAAGAAGCTGGGCAAGCCTGAGGGTGGAATTGGCTTCATCTCTATTCGTGCGGTGGGCGCACCTGATAATTGGGAAGCCGAAGCGCCGGACTACCGGTCGCGCGTTCGTGACATTGGCACACCCGGAACGAAAGTCTTTGCCGCAGACGGCACGCGTTTTGTGACGGAAACCGGTCACTTGGATCACGACGTATCGCCGAACCCGACCTTCTTCGGTTCGTTTACGTCGACGGGTGCTTTTTGGCGCGGTTCAACAGCTTATGGTGTTCGAGAGAATTCACCGCGGTGGGCATCCGGTGACACGCAGGATGTGAGCACGGCTGGTGCCACTGGTAAGTCACCGAGCAACGGCCGAAACCTTCGCTACTCCTACCGTCATGGTGGTAATGCCGAGAACCAGACGAATGGTTCGGCCAGAACCAACCTCGGTCGTATCAACGTCGTCATGTTCGACGGTAGCGTGCAACAGCTGACCGACCGTCAGTCACGTAAGCCAGAGTTGTGGTACCCCAAGGGCACCCGCATCAAGACACCGTCGCAAGGCATGTTCGAAGTCGAAGAAGGCTATCTCGTCCGCTAGACGCGCCATCATTCGACAATTGACTGAATGATAGAAGGGTACGCCTGGCTGGGCGTACCCTTTTTTGTTTAGCCTATGGAAGCTTCATGCCCGCGCTACGCACGGGCATGGCACCCTTGGAGGCATGGCTGGCTCGGTGAGGGGAAGCCGTATCAGGCCGGCATGCGTTCGAGAATTTCGTCGCCGAGGCCGTACTCAATGGTTTCTTTTGCATCCAGCCACTTGTTGCGATCGCAATCCTTTTCGACGGTATCCATGTTGGTGTCCGACCGTGAGGAGAGGATTTCGTACAGTGCCTTTCGCAGACGGATGATCTCTTCTGCCTCAATGGACAGGTCCGTCGCAGAACCTTCCATCACGCCGCCAAGCAACGGCTGGTGAAGAAGCGTACGTGAGTGCGGCAGGACATAACGCTTACCCTTCGCCCCACCACAGAAGATAACGGCCCCCATGCTCGCCGCCATGCCCACGTTGTACGTGGCAACGTCGCAGCGGAGGTACTGCATGGTGTCATAGATAGCCAGTCCTGCCGAGACAGAGCCCCCGGGGCTGTTCACGTAAAGGTGAATATCCGCCTTAGGGTCATCATTCGAGAGGAAAAGCAGCTGGGCAACGATTAGGTTGGCCATGTCGTCGTCGACGCCGCCGGTCAGGAACACAATGCGATCCTTCAGGAGTCGCGAGAAAATGTCCATCTCGCGTTCGCCGCGACCGGAACTTTCGACAACGAATGGAACTCGGTGATTGATTGCAGCCATGATTTCAGTTCGCCTTCCTGTATGGTGTCTTCAGCCTACTCGTCCGCAGCAGCGTTGGCCGGGCCCGAACGGCGCTGAAGTTTCTTGAGATACGATCCTTCGATTCACTGGGTTCGAATCAGTTACCCGCAAGTCGAAACGTGTCACGTGTTGCGGTGGACCTACTTGTCCTTCTCGGCCGCACTGGAGTCTGCCAGAACCTCGTCAACGACGCCGTACTCAACGGCCTCTTCGGCATTGAGGTAACGGTCGCGTTCCGTATCTTCCGCAACCTGCTCGGCGGTTCGCCCCGTGCACTTGGAGATGATTTCGTTGAGCCGCTGCTTATCCCGGAGGACCTCGTCCGCCTGGATACGAATATCTTCCGCTTGTCCGGTGATACCACCATACGGCTGATGCATCATGACCTTGGCATTCGGCAGGATGAAGCGTTTGCCCTTGGTACCGGCCATGAGAATGATGGCCGCACCGCTTGCCGCCTGCCCGATGCAGTATGTTGCCACTTCGGAGCCCATGAACTGAATGGTGTCATAGATGGCAAGCGTCTGATCCACCAGTCCGCCGGGTGAGTTGATGTAGAGGTTGACATCCTGCTCGCGTCGAATCGACTGCAGGTAGAGCAGCTGCTGAATCACCACGCTGGCGGTGCGCTCCACGATCGGCCCTGCAAGGAAAATGATGCGGTTCTCGAGCAGCATGTCCGTAAGGGACATCTCTCGTGTGCGCTGGTACGGTGGATACTGATTGTACGTTTCCAGAGGCATAGATTCGATTCCTTTCGCCGGTCGCTGATGTCGACCAAAAGCGGCACTTCAACGATGACTGGTCGTCAAGGTCAGTTTGTCGGGGTCAAGGGCAGCACAATGCCCGGCTCCCGGGCTGCCCGTTCTCTTGTGCGGGCATCCCTGTTTCGACCCCATTGGTATTTCGGCAAATTCACCCCGCGAGGCCCCCTAAGGGTCGCGCGAAGCTGCGTCTTTGGCATTATAGGACGCCTACGATGTATCGGTCTTTCGGACGGTGGCGTCAAGGCTTGGAACGGAGTTACTATGCCCCTTTTTGATGCCCCTTTTTGATGCCCCTATTTGATCGGCCCATTTTTGATTCGGTTCTCGCGCGTCCGGATGGGCGCGGGGCCACTATTTCGCCCACGGGAGCGTCGTGCCACCTTCGTGTGCCTCGGGCCCGCTCATGTCAGCGCTTCTTGATGACTGGTTGCCGCAAAAAAAAGACGCCACCCCCAGAAAAGGAGCAGCGTCCCGTTATGTGCGCTGTGGATCGTCGAACGCGTTATTCCGCCGGCGTTTCGACCTCGGTTACCTGTGCATCGTCGAGCAGATTCTTGAGAACCTGGCTGTCACGCAGCTGCAGGTAAAGGTGCGTCAGCCCGCCGCTCTGGTAGAGCTCATCGCGTACACGGTCGAATCGCTTGTTCGACCGTTGGGCGATCTGGGCAATGGCAGCGTTGAACTGCTCGTCCTTGACTTCGACGTTTTCCGTCTCAGCGATTTTTTCAAGGATGAAATGGAGCTTCAAGTCTCGCGCCACCTGATCCTTAGCCTTATCACGAATCTCGTCGATGTGCTGCTCAACCTCAACCGGCGGCAGGCCCTGCTGAACCAGCTTCATGCGTCGGCGTTCGAGTGAACGCTGCACCTGTCGATTCGACATGCCCTCCGGCAAATCGAAGCTCGTGTTTCCGATCAGGTAGTCCCCGATCTGCTCGTACATGTCGTCATTGGCAGACTGGTCGAGGCGACTCTCAAGGGAATCCTTGACCTGCCCCTTGAATTCATCTGCCGATTCCGCACCAAGCTGTTCCAGGACACTCTCGTTGAGTTCAGGGAT
>JBMYUM010000131.1:0-9909 GCA_049605375.1 Phycisphaerae bacterium
CGGAAGGTGAAGGTCTCACCTACACCTGGACCCAGACCGGCGGAACATCGGTCACGTTGAGCGACACCGGTGCGTCACAGCCGACGTTCACTGCGCCGAATAGCCTGTCGAACACCACACTGACATTTCAGGTTGCCGTCTCCGACGGTTCGACCACCAGCTACGACACCGTGTCCATTACGGTCAATTCGAACGATGATGCACCGAACGCCAGCGCCGGGGCCGACCAGACAGTCAACGAAGGCGCCAGCGTAACCCTTGACGCCAGCACCTCATCTGACCCGGAAGGGCAAGGACTGACCTACAACTGGACGCAAACCGGCGGCACCAGTGTGACTCTAAATGACATCTCGGCCTCGCAGCCAATGTTCACAGCACCGGAGGGTGTATCGAACTCGACATTGACGTTCCAGGTAGCCGTCTCTGATGGCACGAACACCAGCTACGACACGGTCTCGATCACCGTCAACGCCGACGATGACGCACCAAACGCCAGCGCTGGCGGCAATCAGACCGTCGACGAAGGCGCCAGCGTTACGCTCGACGCAAGTGCTTCGACAGATCCAGAAGGACAAGGACTTACGTATTCGTGGACACAAACGGGTGGAGCCAGTGTCGTACTCTCCAACCCCGGTGCATCACAGCCGATGTTCACTGCACCAGAAGGCGTATCAAATTCGACATTGACGTTCCAGGTAGCCGTATCTGATGGTACGACCACCAGCTACGATACCGTATCCATCACGGTTAACGCAGACGACGATGCACCGTCCGCCAGCGCCGGGGCCGACCAGACAGTCAACGAAGGCGCCAGCGTAACCCTTGATGCGTCAGGCTCGTCGGATCCCGAAGGTCAAGGACTGACATACAGCTGGACCCAGACTGGCGGAGCCGCTGTTTCGCTATCCGACCTGAGCGCGCAGCAACCGACTTTCACGGCCCCGGAGGGTGTGTCGAACACGACGCTCACCTTCCAGGTGGCGGTCAGCGACGGAACGACAACCAGCTATGACACAATATCCATCACCGTCAATACGAATGATGACGCACCGAGTGCCGATGCCGGTGCCAACCAGACAGCACAAAATGGTGACCCGGTC
The DNA here is from genome assembly GCA_049605375.1 of Phycisphaerae bacterium. Lineage (GTDB taxonomy): Bacteria > Planctomycetota > Phycisphaerae > UBA1845 > UBA1845 > JADFOB01. The sequence continues at coordinate 1,101 of JBMYUM010000131.1, forward strand.
ACACTCGACGCGTCAGGTTCACGTGATCCGGATTCACAGGGTCTGACCTACACGTGGACGCAGATTGGTGGTGCCCCCGTATCATTGGCAAGTGCAAACTCCGCGCAGGCCACATTCACGGCCCCACCTGACATGGCCGCCGGTGAGCTCATTTTTGAGGTGGCGGTATCAGACGGAAAAACCATCAGCTACGACACTGTGGTGGTAAACATCATGGGAGTCATCGACGACAGTGATTCATCTGCATTGGATCGCGTTGTCGACAGTATTGATCGAACGAACGTCACGAATGAAACGCCGAGTCAGCACGACGCAAACCACAACCAGCACGACAATCACGACAACGCTGGAACATTTGTGGACCAGACTAATGCCACTGCGACCCCGGACTCCACAACGTCACAGTCCGATTCCAGCGTGATCCAGCAACCGGAATCGACGACTGTCGATGTTCCCACTCCTGCTCCCAACAGTGATTTGCCCGAATGGGATGGATCTGAAGTACTCCGCATTCTCGATGCATCGTCTGACACCGAAGTCGCCATGAATGAAGACGATGAGGCGGAGAAGGAGGCCATTCGTGATCTCGGTCAGGCAACACTGGATGCCATCAACAACATGAATGAGAATTTCGAGTTTCTATACGATGTAGAGCTCGCAGAGCCAGACTACGACTCGGTCGACAACGTACGTGCGTTTGATCCCACCGGTGGTGAATTCCAAAAACTACTCGACGCTGAGTCGCTGCAGGCAGACTTTGATAGCCCTGATTTGATTAGGACTTTTGAGCCCGGCCAGTTTGTGAACACCGATTCCGACGACGAAGTTACTGGAAAAAACAACATTAAGTCCGACGATCGACTTGAGGCGCAACATGCGGGTTCTTCCGAACCTTCCGACAATGCAACAGAATACGGTTCGTTTGAAGGCAGAGAAATCGCGGAAACCGACCTGTCAACCGAACAGGACGATGATGCGAGCCAGTCATCTGCGACCGGGTTCCTTGCCAAATTGTGGTTTGCTTTACGCGGTGCATCCGGAGCCAACAAATTGCAAACACAGAAGAAAGAGGACAAAGTCGCGGATTAGAGAGAATTTTCGTACGGGGTCGGCCATGGGCCGGGCAATGCCTGAATCAGCTAGGAGACCGGCTCCGCCCTTCGTTCGACGCACATGCAAACAAACCGAAAAGACCCATCTGGGCGAGCCTGGACGCGGCAGGCGCGGAGAAATTGACATGTGCCCCAGAGGCGTTAGCCTGCTCTGTGGTCTCTGGTGTTCGGCCGCTTGGGGCGGTCGAAAGAATAGGGAATTCGGTGAGAATCCGAGACGGCCCCGCCGCTGTGACCGGGAACGACGGCTGCATTTTGCCATTAACCTATTGGGTTGAGAAGGCGCAGTCAGTAGGCGCGATACCCTCGCATGCCCGGAAGTCAGAAGACCTGCCAGAATGACCGTTAGTCGGCTTGGCTCGAGGGAACGTCAACCGGTACGGCGGCTCAATCCACTTGCATCCACGTTTCAGTTTGCTTGTTCACGTTGCGTCGATAGCTCCGGCTTGAGCGCAAGACGTGGGCGTGCACGTTGTACGACCGTCCTGCCCAATGACAAGCGCTCACGATCCAACCGATTGCGGACTGCCGCGAATTTGTCGCGGCTGCCAGGAGGGTTGGCATCGTGTTTCCACATTCCCGCAACGACATTGCAGTTCAACGTGGTTTGTTTCAGTTTCCCATGAGCCCAGCTTGGGCGTTCATCGTAGTCTTCAGCCTCTGCTCAACTTCATGGGCCGCATCCATTCATGACTATGCTGAGATCCGTACATTCATGCTGCCGGCAAGCTGGAACGGTACTGGCGACAACGACGACAATGTGCAGTTCGAGCCCTTGCCCGACGGGCGGTTGTTGATTTTGAACGGCAGCGAAGTATCTGTCGAAACGGGTGTTCAATCGGGTACATTCTCATCTCTCGGCACGGTCGGCGGTGGGTTTGCACCAACGTTTGGCGCATCCTTCCTCGTCGTTTCGCCAGATGGGACACGGGCCGCGGCCGGGACCAACGGTGAGGGATCGATCGTTGTTTTTGACACCATTGACCCGTCGAACGTTGACGTTTTCGTTGCCGCCGACTTTGACGCGATATGGCTGGACAATCAATACCTCGCCATTTCCAACTTCAACGGTGTTGAAGTGCTCGATACCAATGATGGATCGGTCCTGTCTCTTATCACCAACGTAGGAGGCGCATCCGCCGGAATCACCATTGATTCATCTGGTCGACTGTTTACCGGGAACGGATTTGACTTCAATCCCGGTGGCAGCGAAACAGGCTCGGTCAAGGCTTTTGAGCGAACTCTTTGGGAACCTGTGCTTTCCGGGGGGGCATCAATTGACTTCGAATCGCAAGGTACAGAAGTTGTTGACCTTCTTGGTGCTGCCAGTCTGGGGTTCGATTCCACGGGCAACCTGTTCGTCGGCGGAGGTGATTTCTTCGGTGGATCGGGCGACTTCGGATATGCGGCGTTTGTCGATCATGTCGCCTGGACAAATCGCCTCCTGAATCCCAGCACTACGTCGGTCATTGTTCCATCATCGTCCTCTACCATACTGCGGCAATTCGCCAGTCCACCGGACACGGTCACCAACCAGCAACCGCCGAGATGGAAATACAACAAAGCCACGAATGAACTATATCTCGGGTATTTCGAGTTCAGCGAAGTCTTCGTCTACGGGGCAGAGCCTGATCCATGGGCTGACGTCGTCGTGTATGAGCACAACGGAGTCCCGCAGACTTTCGGACCATTTCATGCCAGTCCACAATGGAGCAACCCTGAAGCCATAGTCGGAAAGCTCAATACTCTTGATCGCGATGACACAGGCAGCGAGACGTTTCGTGAAATACACATGGCATGGGCTGCCTGGTTCAAGGGTTCAAACGACCCTAGCTTGACGGGTCAACCTTACGACGAAGCGTTGGGATCGAATAATGGGACGGGCCTCACTTCGGGTAGCCAGATCGTCGTTCGCTTTGACGAACCCATCCTCAACAATCCGAATGACGGAGGTGCATTCAATTGGGGCATTGACTTCATTGTTCACGGCAATGCCTTCTTCCTCGGTCAGCAAGGCACGACGAATCCCGAGACAAATATGGAGAACTACCAGATCGTTGCGGGCGGTCCTGTTTTTTCGGAACCCGTTACAGTGAGTGTAGCTCAGACACTCGATGGACCGTGGTACACGTTTTCGTCGCCGACAGCCGATGGCTACTTCCCTACACAACCCTGGGTTTGGAACATAAGCATTCAAGATTGGTCGTCACAAGAACTCGACTGGACGAAGCCGGTCAACCCCAATCTCGTTGGATCGGACTTCGGTGGACTTTCCGTAACCGACGCGATCGATCTCTACGCCGGCTCGGCCGGTGGGACGGGCTTCGATATCGAAGAATCCGGATTTGACTGGATTCAGTATGTTCGCGTTTCCGACCCCAGCGGACTGCAGGGCGAAATCACCGGAATCGTGGATGTCGCTGAAGGTGCACCTGCAAACATCCCGACGGTCTCGCAATGGGGATTCACGGTCATGTTGTTACTCATACTCACGACGGGAACAATCGTGCATGTCCGGCGACTGTCGGAACAGCAAGCGGGATGCGCATGATGGCAGCTCCGCATCGGACACCGATCATCGCGAGGGTCATTCCAGGCATCTTCTTGATAATCGTGGTCTTCACGGCATCCGTTGGTGCGCGGGAATCAGTTTGGACACACTCGGCCGGTGACGCCGCAAACTCCGGTGTGGCCCGACGAGCGCCGGCCGATCTTGGCACGGTCGCATGGTCAGCTACACCTGAGACTGCACCTGGCCTGCTGGAGCAGTTCGTTTGGCGAGGAGGCGTCGTGACAGCAGGCAATCGTGTGTTTATTACAGGCCGCCGCTATTTCGACGATGGCTCGGGAATCGTCGAGCATACGGACAATATTGTCATCTGTTTCGACGGAGCCAACGGTGAGCGTCTATGGGATACGCTTATCGATGCCGACAGTTTCGGTTATGACAGTTGGTCTACACCTGTCCTTGATCTCTCGCACCAAACGATCATCGTAGCTTCACACTTTACGTTGTTCGCGTTAGACATGGAAACGGGTGATCTTGTGTGGGAACGAGAACTTCCGCAAGTGCTTGTCAATGCTTCCCCGACAGTAAGCAGTGGACTGACCAGTCATGGCGTCCCGGCTGACCGGGTATTCATGACAGACTACACCGGATTTGCTTCAACCGGCGGTGGAATCTATGCCATCAACGTGTCACCTTTTGATTCGGAAGCAAATCCCTACGAACAAGGCGAGATCGTTTGGCAGGATCGGTCACTTCCCGGTACCAGTGGGAATACGGTTGCGTACGCCGATGGATTTGTTTACGTCGCATCGACTCATGGTGGAGTGATAAGGTGCTACAGAGCCGTTGACGGCGGCACAGATGGAATTTTGGGCGAACATGAATGGGAAACCGATACCGGGGTTTCTAAGCTGGCACAATTTGCCGGGTTTTACGGTGGGCTGACCGTCAATTCTGATCATGTCTACGTCGCCGCTTATACGTTTTATGGTGTGGGAAACAGTAGCCGCATGTATAAGCTCCGTAGTGATGATGGCGAATTGGTATGGGAGATCCCCTGCGAACGAACCGACTCCATTCCCGTCGTTACGGATGACGGTCGGATCTATCTTTCTGCCGGCATCGATGGCTTCGGCTCGGCCGTGAAAATTCAGGCGTTTCAAGATCAAGGTAAATTCGCCACACAATTGTGGGATTCATTCGTTGATACGAGCGGTGAACTGATCGTCGGGGGATGGACGCACCAGCCTATTGTGGCTGACGGTATGCTGTTCTGCGGGACGCCAGATAATGCACAATTCTTCGCCCCCTACACGGATCTCTACATACTGGATACTTCATTCTATCCGGGCCATCCCGATTTCATCGTGGACAATGCGACCGGCGGCGGTGGAAGCCCCGCAGTGCTCGATCGCTTTGTCTACACGCTCGGCAGCGCCGGCCTCGTCGCCTATCGCGGTTGTGGCGGCGCAGATATGAACAACGACGGTGAGAGTGAATTGATCGATTTTGCAGCTTGGGAATTATGTATGAGTGGCCCGCAAGAGGATACTCAACCAGCAAATTGTGAAACCCACGCGTTTCGTTGTGCAGACCTGGATGGCGACGGCGACGTGGACATGCAGGACTTCGGTATGTTCGAACATGCCTTCGAATCTGATATGAATCCATGAATGATGCCATGAAGTTCAAGCAGCCGGCTTTTACAATCATCGAAGTCCTCGTCGTGATTGCCATTATGGCGGCACTGATGGCCATCCTGCTGCCTTCCCTTTCTTCAGCGCGAGCACAGGCGCGGCAAGTCGTATGTGGAAGCAACCTGCGGCAATTGGGAACCGCATTGCAGATGTACGCGTTGGATTCCAATGGCCATGCGATGCCTCTGGCCTACACCTCACCGAGCATCATCGGTACGGCCGACCCGATCTATTGGTGGGGTAGCAGCGGCATATCGGGTGTGGACCACACGACGGGATTTGTGGCTCTCTACCTGTCAAGCGATCTGCGCGCTGGAGGCGTATATGAGTGCCCTGACCAACCGTGGGGTTCATACAAACCACAAGGAGCGACGCAGCAGAGTGCAACAAGCACCTATGGCTACAACGGGTACTACCTGTGCCCACCGCATGCCCCAGGATGGAACTTTCAGATCGGCCATCGTCCCTGGCAGCGTCTTGAACGAGTCCGTAATCCGGCGCGTGTTTTTGCTTTCGGCGATACGATGCTCGGCTGGCAGAGCGGACTGCAAAACAACGCCTTGCTCGATCCGCCGCGGTTGTTTCAGTCGCCGTTATGGAAGCTGAACACAAGCCCCACCACGTCCTTTCGGCATCGCGGTCGAACACAGATGGTACACTGCGACGGAAGCGTTCAATCGCATCTGCCTGGCGACGGGAAGCCGGATGAAGATAGCAATCCGAAACTCAGACAACTGTGGAGCAAGCACAAGGTGGGCTCCGTTGGCAAGGTTAACGATCCACACTATGTGCCGGATTGGAGAGATTGGAGATAGCCCTCATACGACTTTGTCCAATGTGTCGTACCGCACCACTCCCCTGCCACCCCGATCAATCGATATGCCATTATCCAGAAACTGAGATGACATCACACCGGGAGAACGTCTTCTGAACGTCGTATCGACGGAGACAGCAGACTCCAAGGATCAACGGATGCGCGCCTGCTTTCCCCGAATTCACTGATATGGTTCTCGTGTTCGCTGGTGCATGAATGAGAAAGAGCCGCACTGCCATGAAGGCGGCGCGGCTCAACTGAGTAATCGTAACGCAGGAACTGCCCGTCAGTGACTCGATCCAGCGGCCTGCTCGAGTTTTTCCATAACCTGATCAAGACTGAACGAGGCCGCCTTCATTCGCGGCGGGAACTCCTTAAAGGTCTCAAGGAACTTGCCGACGTATGCCTGAGCCGGAACCATCAAGTAGACACGGTCAATGACCCAATCCCAGTACGTGTTCGACGTCTGCATACCACGCTCGTAGGGATCACGACGCAGGTTGATGATCAATGGAAATCGCAACGGTACAAACGGCGCCTGCCAGATCTCCAACGTCTCCTCGACTTTCTGCTCCATGAAAATGAGCTTCCAATCGCCATACCGTAATGCTGTCAGGTCGCCGTCATCAGAGAAGTAGAAGACTTCTTTGCGCGGAGACGCCTTAACATCACCTTTCAAGAGCGGAAGTACGTTGTACCCATCAAGATGCACTTTGTATTTGTTGCCATCGGATTCATAGCCGGTGAGAAGCTTCTCTTTCAACTGGGGTTCACCGGCAACTGCAGCCAGTGTCGGCATCCAATCCATGTGATGGACGATCTCGTTGGTGACAGAACCGGGCTTGATATGTCCAGGCCAACGCACGAATGCAGGCACACGCATGGCACCTTCCCAGTTGGTGTTCTTTTCACTACGGAAGGGTGTCATACCGGCATCAGGCCAAGTGTTCATATGGACACCATTGTCACTCGAATAGAAGACGATGGTATTGTCGGCGATCCCCAGTTCATCAAGTAGGTTGAGGAACAAGCCAATGTGCATATCGTGCTCGACCATACCATCGGAATATTCATCCTGCCCTGATACACCACGCAGTTCTTTCTTTACGTGCGTACGAAAGTGCATGCGCGTGCCATTCCACCAGCAGAACCACGGCTTACCCGCGGCGTGCTGCTCCCGGATCCACTCGATCGCACGGGTACTGGTTTCGTCATCCACAGTCTCCATCCGCTTTTTGGTAAGCGGCCCCGTGTCTTCAACGCGTTGGGTGCCGTCACCGTTCGCCCAGGAGTGAATCACACCGCGCGGACCGAATCTTTCACGGAATGTCTTTCCATCGGGCAAGACAACATCGCCAGGGTAGTCCTCGTTCTCCGGCTCTTCCTCAGCGTTAAGGTGGTACAGGTTGCCGAAGAACTCATCGAAGCCGTGCATCGTAGGCAGGTGCTTATCCTGATCGCCCAGGTGGTTCTTACCGAACTGGCCCGTCATGTAACCGCGTCCCTTCAGGATACGCGCGATGGTAGGGTCGTTCGGGTTGCTTCCAAGCTCAGCACCGGGAAGACCGACCTTACTGAGGCCACTGCGGTAGACACTCTGGCCAAGAATGAAGGCAGCGCGGCCGGCCGTGCAGGACTGCTCTCCGTAGTAATCCGTAAAACGCATACCTTCATGCGCGATCCGATCGATGTTGGGTGTGCGATACCCCATCAAACCGAACGTGTTGGCGCTGATGTTGGTGTTCCCGATATCATCCCCCCAGAGGACGAGGATATTGGGCTTCTTCTGCTCGGCCGTTGCCGGTGCCAAGCCAAACAGCAACGAGACCGCTACGGTCAAAATTCCTCTGATTAGGTACCCTTTTGCCAATCTCTGTTTCATGCGCACGGTTCCTTTCTATTTCCTGTTCAACCGAATTTGTTATTGCATTCGAAGCAAGCCTGGAACATCAACCGCCGCAGGTACACCGTGAGGCCGATCCAGCTCAACCACGTTCTTGAGTCCGGCTTAGAGGGTATGTATTCCGCTTCCGGTCTGGCTGAGCGAAGTATCTTAGTCGTCGACGAATTCCCAGCAAGCGAGTGCATCGACGACCGACATAAGGCGAGAAACGTCCACCAAGGCCAATCCGAGAGCGCTGGTTTTGTTCGCCACCAATACCCTACCATGCCCTATGCAATTCCCTCGCCATCATGGCCGCCATCACCGACGGTGAACGGAATGAGCGGTATCATCTCCATGCGTCCTGTTTCCGCAAAAATGACGAACTTATCTGGGAATCATGTTGTTCGGGGAATAGTCACGATATACTCAGTTCGACTCGGCGTGGTGGTCGAGCACGGTTCAAACAGGTACGTCCAGATGAATGATCTCCCTTCCTCTCCCGCACCTTCGGTCGACAACGCCGAAACACCGACCATGCCCAAGAAGAAATCCCGTTTCTGGCAGTCGTTCTGGCTGTCGTTCCTTGTTGTCTCGCTTGTCGCCGCCTGGTACAGCTACTACGTCCCCTCGAACAACATCGCCTGGGCAGGCGACTATGGTGCCGCACAGCAAATGGCGAAGGACACGGGCAAGCCGGTTATCCTCTACTTCACCGGCACATGGTGTGTTCCTTGTAGAATCATGAAACGTCAGGTGTGGGCCGATGAAGAAGTCATGGCAGCGGTAAACAAA
>JBMYUM010000132.1:0-9870 GCA_049605375.1 Phycisphaerae bacterium
GACCGTGTAGATGTTGTCGTTGTCGAGACCGACGATCGGCGTACGGTGGAAGGCTGCGTGGCCGTCTGCGAACAGACAGTTCTGACCTTCACCGTTGTTGCTACCACCGTGGTTCGGTGAGTTGTACGAACGCCAGTTTCGCGGCGAGTCATCAACAGTCAGCGGGTTACCGGTTTCCGCACTCTGGTAGTCCGGATTGTTGGCCAGCAGGTAATTCGGACCGCGGTCTGCAGCCATGACCAGACGGTTATCAACACCTTCGCGCGGCTGCGTGTCACGCGGGCCGAACGGGACGAGGTAACCGTAGCTGATGTTTTCAATGTCCGTGAAGTCGTAGTAGAAGTCGATGTTCTCGGTCGGATCTTCCGAGTCACCCGAGCTCGGGCAGATGAACTGCTTCGGGGTGACGTCACCGGAGCGGACGAGCATCCAGAATGCACGGGTCACAGACAGCTGCGTGCTGGCACCGGGATCACGCGAGAAGCTCGGCATGAAACGCTGGAAGCCAACCGGCGTCTGATCAGCGAAGTACTGGACGCGGTCCTGCTGCGTGAGGTCGAGTTCACGTGAGTACGGCGGAATCATCCACTTTTCATTGTTGTCGTTGGCGTAGATCTTCGCCGACGTACCGATACCCTTGATGTTCGACTGGCAGACCAGACGCTTGCTCAGCTCCCTTGCGCGAGACAGACTCGGCAGCAGGATCGAGATGAGCAGGGCGATGATGGCGATAACCACCAGCAGCTCGATCAAGGTAAACGCTCGAATTCTCTGCTTGAGTTTCACTCTTCAATTCTCCTGACAAAACCTCATTGATACCAACGTGTTGTCCAACGGACGAACCGCCGTCGAGGTATCATACTGAATAAGACCGCTACGCTAACATTGCCAACGGCCGCCCTCTGTACAACACGTGTTAAACGCAAACACTCAATTATCCATGCTGACGTCCGCAAATAACGTTGACGGCGCGCAACAGGACCAATCACTGTTTCGACGCGGCAGAATAACAGCAGTTGAGTGGTTTGACCACCGGTTGCAGAGAGAATTCACAGTAGCATAACCAGCCCGAAGGCTCGTTATTCATACTGGGAAGCGGGTAGCAGAGGAGGTTCCGACGTAGACGTCGAACTGGAGTCGCGGGAAGAAATCTGGTGGCTTTCAGATGGCAATCAGTGAGTGAAACGAGAGAGAGAATGAATAATGCAATGATAACGATATCAAACAATTACAGGAGCATAATCGTATCGATGGATATCTCTCAATTTCCCCCAAATCAGAGAAGCATGCAAATCCCGGTCACAACCGAACTTTTTTTAACTTTCTCTGAACTGATAGCAGCCAAAAGCGTAAGAAACTTCAACACAGCTTCTCATCAGTCGCATCTTTCGTTGCTCGGCGTACATGCCCGACAACGAAAATCGACCTGCAGCGACGCAATGTCACGGTACCGTACACTTTGCTATCCACGCCCTCTACAAGCTGAAAACAGCCGCATTTGAGCACGTAGGACTATACTCGGACGCTGGGTGACTGTCAACCTATGTAAAATTCTGGCGGACACCAAACAACGCCAAATTCCGGTCAAATCATAGGTAATGCCTCCTCCTGTTTACGAGATTTTTGCGTAGATCAAATCCATCCCGTGCGGCACCGCCACGCCGAGATTTTTGCGGTGGGCGTCGGCCAGATAAGGCACATGCGCCAACGATTCCGCAATGGGATGCAGCCCGTAGGACTCGCGGAACTGGTTGAGAATCCCGAAGCCGACCGCGTCGCATGCGACCGGATCACGTGAAGCAATCAAGCCGCTGTGTTCGCCGATCGTCCCGGTCTGCGCACTCGGACCGCCGTCGTAGACAACACGCAACGCATCAACGAGATGAAGCTTAACTTTATCTTTGATCTTGGGGATGTTACAGATGTCAGCAATGAACGGAGTGCAGTGATTGCCATGGAAGTTGGCGGGGTGTTTTGTAAGGCCATGGCTCAGATTCTTCAGTGTGCAGGTCATCTTGGCAATATTGTGCGTCTTGAGGAATGGCACATTGATGATTGCCGTCACCTGGTTCAGGAAATTCGAAAGCTGATCCTCGCCACTGGCGAACTTCGATGGTTCACGTTCGAAGCCCGGCATCACGGCAAGCGTGCGCTTACGGAGCTCGCTTCGACGAGGCAACTCAAGACACGCAATCTGTTTGCTTTGGAATCCCGCCTCAAGCAACGTTTCGACAATGGTGTGGGCGACGATGTCCGTCGTAGCCAGTACGTCCTGCCCTGATCGATTGAATTTGATCCCGATCACATCGGATTTTCGGAACAGCTTGTTCCAGCAACTCGGCAGATCGTCCGCGCCGACCAGTTGGGTGATGGTTGTTTCAAGGAGTTCGCGGAACATGTGCGTGTGAACGACATAGCCCTCGTGTGCAAACTGGGAGCGAATATGGACGACGCGTGAACGTGAGACGTTGGGGCTGAGGACGAGCGGTTCGACGTTGCTCTTTGATTCCGATTGGCGTGCGCCGGTTTGGGCGAGGGCGGTCGCTGCGGTGGTGGATGCAAGTCCACCAATTGTGGCCGCGGTCCCGTGAAGGAATCGTCGACGCGAGATGTCGGATTGCTCAGATGGATGTTTGCTGGTCATGGCCGATTCTCCCGTATCGGATAGATCGGCTCATTCGACCCTTGTATTTAGGATTACCGGCCCTGCAGTGGGTGGGCGAGCGAACGGGGGGGGGATCGACAAAAAAGGCCCCAGGGCATGTAGCCGAGGGGCCTTGGACGTTCTTTTCTTGTCGCACGGCTGGCGGCTGCTGAATTCAGCCTCAGGCACAAGGGCCGGTTACCAAGCCGTCGAGCTGCCGGGCCATCGAATCACGGGGCCCAGCTAACGGGCCCAGTTATCGAAGCCGGTTATCGGCCCGTGTTACCAATCCGTGCTTGCGCGGCGCTCCCCGACCTCGAAGATTGACTGCGTCTTCAGCAGGGTCAGATCTTCCGGGAAGGCGTGGTACGCATGCACATGGAATTCGTGATCACGTGCGTCGAAATCGACAAACGTGAACGGCGAAATGCCATCGTGGCTCCACTCATCGAACGGAACGAACATGCCGCGATCTTTGGCGTAGTGCACGTAATCACGGTGCGTCGCCGGGAAAAGCTGCGGCGTCAGGCGTTCGACCTGTGTCGACAGAATGTACTTCAAGCCATCGTTGAATGACTGCGAGTGGTCTCTTTCTCCACGGAAACGGAATGAGGTAGCCAGGCCGACCTTGGGCAGCAGCTCGTTCTCTTCCGTGATCACTTCCGTCAGGATCTGGTCGCCGCACTGGATCGTGACGACGTGCGCAAGCCCCGTTACCCATACTTCCGCCTGATAACGTGCCTGGGTGACCCGCTTGACACGATCAATGTGAAAGAGCTCTGGGTGCAGCGCCCGCTGGTACAGGCAGAACTGGAGCTCATCCACTCTTTGTTTTATTTGACCTCGTTCCACGCTAACCTCGACAAAACCTAGCCTTGGGTAGTCCATTCGTCCCCTAATTATAGGGGGTGAGGGTTGTAATTCCACGAATTAATCAATTGATGGTCCGTTTTTCGGAATCTGCCTCTACAGTGCTGATATGTCATTAGTTATCGGAACTTACGATGGGGAAAGTCCCGGAACTGGACAGCCGGATAGGATGGCGAGTCTGGATAAATGATGCCGTGGCACGCGCCCAAGACCGCATTCGTGGTTCTCGGTCTCCGGGCTCGCTTGCTGGGTGGTGCGGCAGCGCTATAATGCCCGACACATGAACCGATGGCTGACCATTTTGCTGCTTCTCGCTCTCCCCGGTGGGCAACCTGCGCTCATTGCGGGCCAGACGCTTGATTATGGGAAGCAGGGACCGAGTCAGGTCGAATCGCAGGATTACCAACGTGTTGGGCAGCCCCAACCATCGGCTGACGAGGAATCCGGTGAAGACGAGAGCATAGGACTCTCACCACCACCTTGTCCCTGGATCGTCGTTCAACGGGCGTCGACGACCGTCAATGGTGTGTCCGGTTCGCTCCGTACCGGATCGACGTTTGTTTGTGATCTTGATGCCTGTGAGATCTGGCGAATTCGCAGTTCGGTTCTTCCCGGGCCTGAATTCGCTGAGACCACACATTCCATCCGTTTGCTCGCGACCGATTTGCGTCCGCAGGCGCCACCCTTCTTTTCAAATTAGACGTCGGATCGCCATCGGCATCTGAACGCGCGTGACGAATTCGATCGTTGCTGCTGTCCGGGCAACCTGCGCTGTAGGTTCGACCATGGCAGTGGTGGATCGAATGATATGGGTCGTTACCAAGCCCATGCATGTTCATTTGCGATGCCGTAGCTGACAGTCGAACATGCGACTGCCGACGTCCTGGTTCTTGCTTCATCAACTTTTGATACCAAGTACTCGATCAAACACGATAGCGACTTTGATACACGGCCTACGCATGATGCGTAGCCATAGGGAGAATAGAACTGATGAACGAACAGAATCGTCTGACGTCATGGCTTCTAGTTTTGGGACTTGTCGTCCTGGCCATGCTGAAACTGTACCCACCAGAAGACACGCTGAAGGGCGGAATCGACCTCGTCGGCGGTACCAGCCTGCTCCTGGAAATCGACACGGCTGGTCTTGAAAGCGACCAGGTATCCGGCCTTGCCACCAAGGTGATGGGCATTCTGAAGGAACGTGTCGACCCGAAGGGAACTATGAACCTGGAATGGCGACCGGTGGGGGACACGCGGTTGGAAATCCGTATGCCGCAGCCGAACCAGGAGGCCGTCGAACGACGAAAGGCAAAAGACGCAGCGCTTGATGCCATCGCCGACGCCAATCTCAAGCGCTTTGATATCGTTGAAGCGCTGGCATCGGGCGAAGCCGCCCGGGATGCCAAGCTCAATGAGTTGATCGGTGCATCGGAAGAGCGTGGCCGCCTTAAGACAGAACTGCTTGCGGCGTACGATGCCAAGATTGCTGCCGATGCGGGCGATGCGGAAACAGTCAAGGAAGAAGCAACCACCCGTTATGAAGATGCCTTGCAGGCGCTGATGGCGACCAATGCACCGATTACGCGCCTGGTTGATATTCTCGCCATTGGTCCTGGATCGCAGCGTGAAACGGAACTGACCCGTTACGTCAACGAGTTTCCTGCGTTTGACGATTCGGTAAACAAGGCGGCGATTGCGTATGACAAGTGGGCCGTGGACAAGGCTGAGCTGGAAGATCCGTCCGACCTCAAGCGTCGAATTCGCGGTGCCGGTGTCCTTGAATTCCGTATTCTTGCGGAGCGAGACCTTGGTTCACCCACGCGCCTGAACGATCCCAGGGGGCAGGGTGAAAAGTCCATTGATGTCATGCGTGACCAGTTGGCGAAGCGCGGACCGCGTATGCGGGAAGGCGATCGCTTTGGTTGGTTTGCGATCGGCGAACCGACGAAGTTCCTCCAGCGTCCGACGATCAAGTCGATGGAAGACGTCCGCAACTCGCTGGACGATCCGACGTTGCCTGTCCTGGCTGAGTATGCCGGTCGCATTTATGTCCTGGGATACAACAGTCCTGATGCTCGTATGCTGAAGAGCACGGCAGAGAAAAAGTGGCAGCTGAAAACGGCCTATCCGTTCCGCGATCCGGCCACGGGCCGCACGGTCGTCAGCTTCCAGCTTGACGCACGCGGCGGCCGTCTTTTCGGTGGCTTGACGGAAGGTAACAAGCAGCGACAGCTTTGCATCATGCTTGATAATGAGGCTGTGTCGCATGCGACGATTCAGGAACGTATCACGGATCGTTGTCAGATCACGGGTAACTTCACGCCTGAGCGAATCGAAGACCTTGTGACGACGCTAAACGCCGGTTCACTTCCCGCGCGTTTGAAAGAGCAGCCGCTGATGGAAAAGACCATCGGTCCAAGCCTTGGTCGTGCGAATCGAACCAACGGTATGTATGCCGCTATCTATGGTGGCGTGATCGTTGCAGTCTTTGTGCTTCTGTACTACGGCATTGCGGCCGGCGGTATGGCTAACGTTGCACTGGCGATGAACCTTCTGTTCGTCCTTGCGATCATGGCGCTTCTTGAAGCGACCTTTACGTTGCCGGGGATTGCCGGTCTCATCTTGACGGTGGGTATGGCGATTGATGCCAACGTTCTCATTTTCGAGCGTATCCGCGAAGAGCGAAATCGCGGCATTGCCTTCAAGAAGGCGTTGAATGCCGGCTATGACAAGGCATTTTCGACCATTGTGGACGCAAACCTGACCACGCTTCTGACCTGTATTATTCTCGGTTTTGTTGGCAGCGAGGAAGTGAAGGGATTCGCGATCACGCTCGGTATCGGTATCGTGACGAGTATGTTCACGTCTCTGTTTGTCACCCGTCTTGTTTTCAACACGCTGATTTCGCAACGCATGCTCCATGATTTTTCGATGCGATCGATCATCGGTACGACCACCGTCGACTGGCTTTCGATGCGTCAGCGCTTCTGGCCTGTGTCGATCGCAGCTGTCGCGCTTTGCGGCGGGCTGTTTGGGTTGCGGAGCAGTGTCAACAAAGAAGCCGTGTTCGATATTGAATTCCTTGGCGGTACTGCGGTTCAAGTTGATCTGAAGCCGGGTGTAGAGATCTCGGATGAGGACATGTCCGCGCGTGTACGTGGTGGCGATTCGAGCCAATTGACCGCAGCCGGTTGGCTTGAAAGTGCGGCCGACGCGTTGGATGGCGTCAAGATTGACGCCAGCAGTTCTTCTCGTGCCTTTGTCCTTCGATCGCCTGATGGCAGCCTGACCGGTGATCAGATTGCGGTCCTGCTTTCTGCCGTGGCCAGCGATGAGATTGAGAATAACGGTGTTCGTCTTCTCGATAAGGGCGCCGTCGAACTCTCATTCAAGAATGCTGAATTCACGATGGAAAAGCTGAAGGGCTATATTCCGCTTGCGAAGGACCGCGCGATTGAAGCAGGTAAGCGACTTTCCAGTGCCCGTTCGCAAAGCGTACAGGACTTGGACAAGGCTGAGGGCGACAGTGGCCTGTCGTTTGAAATCGTCACGATTGAAACCAATCGTGAACTCGTCAAGACCGCTCTACTGGCGGCGATGGGCGACGACCTCGAAGTGCAACGTGCTCTTCAGTTCGACTTTGTCAATGATGACGAGTTCCTGAACGAGAGCTATTTCGTGGTGGAGACGGATGACAATTACTTGAGCGACGTCATCGGTGGCGGTGCTCAGTATGATGTCCGTCGTTACCGTGGCGGCGTTGCGGTGCAGGTGAAGCTCAGCGATGACGAAAACCCCATCAAGCTTGATGAGATGGAACGTCGTCTCCGTGAGCACACGTTGCAGGTCAAGGCTGACGTCGGTCGGACCATGGAAACTGCGGTCTTCCCGCAGGGCGCGGGTTCGGCTGAAGCGGGCTATCGCAGTTTTGCCTTCCTGGCTGTCGACGAGTCTCTGCTCTTTGACGAAGTCGGTGAAGAGCTTTGGAAGGACGCGTTGGCGAAGCCGTACCACGACCATGTTGAGGGAGCGCTGGCCAGTGAGAAGTCACTTTCGAAGGTCGTCCAGTTTGCGCCGCAGATTGCCGATCAGGCCCGCAACCGTGCGTTGTTTGCGATCGTGCTGGCTCTGGCGGCGATTGTCGCTTACCTGTCACTCCGATTTGGTACGAAGGAGTACGGTCTGGCCGCGATTGTTGCGCTGGTTCATGACGTTTCGATTACGGTTGGCTTGGTGACACTGGCCGGCTATCGCGTCGATTTGCCCATGATTGCAGCCATCCTGACCGTGATTGGTTACAGTCTGAACGACACGATTGTCGTGTTTGACCGTATTCGTGAGAACCGCGGGAAGATCGGCAAACTCAAGGCAAATACCATCAACGGTAGCATCAACCAGACGCTGTCGCGTACGTTGCTGACATCGATCACGACATTCATTGCCGTATCCATCATGTTCTTCTTCGGTGGAGAAGGTGTTGCTGGTTTCAGCTTCGCGCTGTTGATCGGTGTGATCGTCGGTACGTACAGTTCGATCGGAATTGCAACGCCGATGCTCTATCGCCCGGTGCTGCTGACGCGCGTCATCGGTTTGCTGATGTTCATCACGATCGCCGGTATCGGTCTGCTTGCGTCTGAAAGCGGTGCGGTACGCATTGTTGCTGTCGTCGCCGGTGCAGCCCTGTTCGGCTACATCTGGACCAAAGCCGGTGGTGGGGATGTTCGCGGTGGAGGTGCTGAGCCTGTCCCGGCGTAAGCTCGTTCATCCTTGATGATGGATGGCAAAACTATCCATCACTGTCTGTTATCGACGGCCCCGTCACACATTGTGACGGGGCTTTTTTTGTGACGACTGAATCTCATCCGGATAGTCAGCTCTACGGCGTCGGGCAGCGGCAAGCACAGAACTTGTTGGCCCCAAGTAAACGCGGCCTCTCTCGCCTTTGCCTGCAGTGCGATGAGGATTGATCGAACAGGACTGATTGATTGCGTATGATCGTTTGGTTTGCGGTGGAAGCCACGGGGGCTCGTGGCAGAATCAGTGGCTGGCGTTCGGTGCCAGACTGCGATTACAGCCCCAGCACCATGGCCAGGCCACAGATCGTCAACGCCATTCCGGTCAACGCGTGGGTGTAGCGGATAATGGGGGAAGCGGAGATACGGGCGAGCCCCAGATAGCCGACGGTGACGGCGCTGATCATCGTGGCCCATGTCGCAAGCCCGAAGACCAGCGCGACCATGGCAACGCCCGCCCAACTCTTGGCTGCTGCGGGAATCATCAGTTGTGGGATCAACGGTTCACATGGGCCGAAAATGAAGATCGTGAAGAGTGCCCAACCCGTAATGGCGGCATGCGTCGCCGGTTCCTGGTCGTTGTGTACATGGTTCCGGTCTTCGCCGTGATGATGACGATGAACACGACCGTCCGCGTGAATATGTACGTGACCGTGGGGCTGGTTGATCCACGCCCGTCGCAATCCCCATATGGTGTATGCCAACCCGAACCCGATCAGCAGCCAGGCGGCCAGCGAACCACGCGCGCTCTCGAAAGCTTCCATGCCCGCAAGCGCCCAGCCCAGGCCGACGCCCAGGAATCCAAGGATGACTGAGCCGGCTACGTGGCCGATGCAACAAACGGATGCGATTAGGACGGTTCGCGCGAGCGACCATCCGCCTGCCTTGGCCATCGCAATAAACGGCACGTAGTGGTCCGGACCGAGAAGCGTATGGACGAACCCTGTGAAGGCGGCGAGGGCGATAAGGCTGGTCAGCGAGGATTCCAAAGGTCATTCCTTTCGGGACCGGCGGTGGAAACTGTCTCTACCGGAACCTGCGCAAGGCTAGTCTACCCAGCGTTCGCAGTCGAGGCGTTGATTCGGGTCTTTTTCTTCGGAACCAGGAGTCTTACCTGCCAGGGAGAGAATGTCATCGGATCATCCTTATCGTGTGTTTCTGCAGAGAGTCGATCCTCGAACAGGGCTGCGCCGCCGAGGTTGCCACGCAATTTGAGTTTTCGTGATTCCGAGGTCAGGTTGATGGCACAGATGCAGGGTTTCTTTCCCTCCATGTTGTAGCGCACAAACATGTTTCTAGATAGCCCTCCGGGCGGATCCCGGAATTGCGGGCGCTCGAAAAGTACCGGATTCATGGCGACTGCCCGGCGAATGCTCCGTCGCTCGCCGTCGACCAAAATTCCCAGGGGGTGCCAGGTCAGGCTCATTGCCTGGCTATCGTTATCTTCGAGATCACCACTGTCGACTGCGCATACGGGAATCTGTAGATCCACCAGGGTGCGGAGTACCGACCTGTATTGTGGATGCCCGGCGCCGATGGCGCTATCCGAAATAATGGATGACT
>JBMYUM010000133.1:0-9856 GCA_049605375.1 Phycisphaerae bacterium
GAGGCTCCCGTGTGACGACACCTTGTACCGGCTGCCGCGGTACGGGCCGTGATCAGAAAGAACGCGTTGTCAGTGTGCAGATTCCCGCCGGCATACACGACGGGCAGGCTGTGCGCATTCGGGGAGAAGGTGAGCCGGGCGAAGACGGTCAGTATGGAGACTTGCATTGCTACGTACGCGTTTCAACGCACCCGTTCCTGGAGCGGCATCGCAATGACCTGCTATGTCGTCTTCCGATCAGCTTCACCCAGGCAGCATTGGGCGCGCAGGTCGAAGTGCCGACGCTGACGGGAAAGGCTGAGATCAAAATTCCCGCTGGTACGCAGCATGGGCAACTGGTGCGATTGAGCGGACTTGGCATGCCGGACCTGCGCACGGGGCAGCCCGGGGATCAGTTGATGCAGGTATTTATTGAGATTCCGAAGCGATTGAATCGCAAACAGGAAGAGCTGCTGCGCGACTTTGCAGAAACCGAGGACAAATCGGTGCTGCCGGAATCCAAGGGGTTCTTTGATTCGCTGATGGAGTACTTCAGCAATATTTCCTCTGGTGGCCCAACCGCGAAGTAAACCGGGACGCCAACGTTAGACAGGACGAACACCCGTTATCTGTCAGAGCTTTAGAAGCGGATTCTTGGATCATGAGTGATACAGACATGAAATCGCAGGCGGATGGGCAAGACAAGGCGCAGCCGGCAAACGAGGACGTGATTGAACAGGCTGCGGCCGAACCAACGGTTACCGACGAAACGGATGCTGCACCGGCCCAGACCACGGAAGCCGGTGAAGACGGAAGCACCGGTGGCGCGACGGGGACCGAAGCCGACGAGTCCCTGTCTCAGACGGTGGAGCGACTTCAGAACGCCCTTGCCCGCGCCAAAGCGGACTACCAGAACCTCGAGCGGAATGCCGCTCGGGAGAAGACCGAGGCCATCCGTTTCGCCAACGCCGGTCTGGCGCGGACGGTTCTCCAGGTCGTTGACGATTTTGAACGGTCGCTGGCTTCAGCGGATCAGGGGGACGATGCGCAAGCCGTTCTCGATGGCGTGAAATTGGTCTACGACAACCTTCGAAAAGCCCTCGGCGATCACGGTATCAAGGAAATCGAAGCCGAAGGGAAGGCGTTCGATCCACAGGTGCACGAAGCGATGATGCAACAGCCGTCGTCAGAGCACGACGATGGTACAGTGATGCAGGTGCTGGCTAAGGGCTATGTTCTTCACGATCGTGTGATTCGACCAAGCAAGGTCATCGTAGCCAAGGGCGAAGATTCCTGAGAATCTGTTGGCAGGCAACAGCCGGTTCCGGTCAGGTCAGGAGAAGACAGTTATGCCGACGTACGAATACGAGTGCAAGCAATGCGGTACGATCACCGAGGTCTTCCAGAGCATCACGGAAAAACCGCGGCGCAAGCTGAAGGCTGGGGATGATCCACAATGCGACTGTGCAGGACCCGTTCAACGCCTCATCGGCAGCGGCGGCGGCATCATCTTCAGAGGCTCCGGTTTCTACGAAACGGATTATCGCAGCGACAGCTACAAGAAGGCGGCCGAAGCAGACAAGACCAAGAAGTCCGATGGCGGTGACGGCAAGTCCACTTCCTCGGAAAGCACCACCAAGAGTGAGAACAAGCAAAAGAAGAAATCGGAGTCGAAGTCGACCGAGTCCAAGGCCGGAACATCATCTTCTTCTTCAGAATAGGTTGGAATCGGCATGCCGCGTTTTGAATGTCCCGAATGCGAGAAAGTCGTCGAGGTTGCGACGAACACAGACCTGCCGACACGACCGTTCTGCTCCGACCGCTGCAAAATGATCGACCTCGGCAAATGGCTGGACGGTTCCTACATGACCAGTCACCCGGCCGGCCCGGACGACTTTGATGAAGAGGGCCTCGACCCCGAGGCGCACTAGCCGCCGACATCCTCGTGAATGCGTTTGGCGGCAGCTATTGTCTGGTCCGATAATCGGATAGCTCGCCGGCTTGCCGATCCCTGTCAAAAATTCTCATCATTTTTCCCGCCCATCGCTCATCAGCGGTGTTGGTACTGGTAGTGGGTCGTTCGCATTCGGTGAACCACGACCGATCCTGGTGGTTGGTCGTGGTTCCGAACGCGGCTTCTCGCCGGAATTACGAAGCGGGACTTCAATTCGTTATCACACGGTTCAATTTTTGTGGGCCTGGGATAGTTCGAGGTTTATGGGGGTCCTTCTTGTCGTCCGATAGTATCCTATGGTTGCCATTGTCTCCATGTTGACGGGCTGCGTATAGGTGTGACGAGGGTTGGCAAGCTTCGTCAAAATCTGTATATATGAGTGGTCCGGTTATTTGGGGACCTCGCACGTTCGAGGGATGTCAATCGATTCGGACGTCAGCTTGCTGATGTTCGACGGGCGTCTCTTGCTTCGATCGACGCCGGATGATCCCAAGCACTGTCATATGTGGCATGGATGGTGATCGCCGCCGGCGAACTGTCGGGACTGGTTTTCGACGCTAGTTGTCGGCGCTGTTTGTCGACATTGTGTGTCGACGTGACGTGCGGGTGAACAGAGTGGGTTTGTAAAGATTTTGGGGGAAGCAGGCCGGTCAGGTTTTTCCTGCTGTTGCCAGTGCTTCAAGGGTCCAGTGCTTCAAAAGGTCTTGGGTGGCGTATGCGTCCCAGGGCACCAGATAAGACATTAAGATCGTGAAAGTTCGGGTTGGGTTATTCCTCAGGTTGGAATCAGACTGCTTGCTGGAGCAGCACCCGAATGATTGAAAGGAGTTAGTTACATGGCTCATGCAAAGTCGTCGAAAGCAGCCGCTGCAAAGGCTGCGGGTTTTACCCTGATCGAGCTGCTCGTGGTGATTGCGATCATCGCGCTGCTGATCTCGATTCTTCTTCCGTCGCTGGAATCGGCACGTTGCCAATCGAAGAAGGCCGCGTGCCTGGCACACATCAAGGGTATCGCGACAAGTAGCCGTGTGTACGAAGCCGATGATGAAGCCGGCTGGGGTATCCCGGTTCACCCGCTTCAGTTCCTCCAGGACCGTAACGACCCGACCTTCATCGGTGCGTACGAATGGGGTGGCAAGGCTGGTGTTGGTAGCACGGGCTTCGTTGATGGTCCGGGTGGTGAGTTCGCCTTCTTGACCAGTAAGTTCGGTACCCGTGCCGGCTTCGGTCCGGCGACGCGTCCGATGAACGCGATTCTCTATCCGGGTGGTTTCAAGGACAACCTGAACCCCACCTTTGACCGTATCGGTGCCGAGCAGGACACGAAGCTCGACCTCGACATCTTCAAGTGCCCGGGTGATGACGGCCCGCCGCGTGGTGCCCACTGCCCGGATTGGCTGCGTCAGACTGAGCAGTCGTCGTATGATCACTTTGGTAACAGCTACGCTGCCAACGTCTTCATGACCGCACCTGGTGGTGGTGGTGAAATGCGTTCGAACTCGCCGTACATGCGTCCGACCACTCGCGTTCCCACGCCGTCACGCGTTCTCTACTACGAAGAGAACATCGGCCGTTGGGCATGGTCGACCCGTCGTGAGATCGAAGACTGCCAGTGGATCGGTGCCGGTGTTGATCCGGGTCCGACGCGTACCATGGAAGGTTGGCACTGCCGTGACTGGACGTTCAACCGAGCGTTCGTCGATGGTCACGCCGACTCGCAGAAGATCTACAACGAAGGTACGGAAGACGCAGACGGTTACGCAACGCACTATCGTAACGAACAGCTTGAGAGCTATCCGACTTGGCCGGGTTGCAGCACGGCCGCCAGCAGTGCCGGTAGCTTTGAGCAGTATCGTTGCATCATCGTCCGTGGTAACGGCTGGGCGAAAGACACCATGCCGGCCGCTCTGGTTTGCACCAACATCCTGTACAACGGCGACGGTCGTCCGTCGTACGAAGGTTGTGTTGAGACCCAGTAGGACGCAACGCATTCTCTGACAAAACCCGGCTTGGCCTGGGTGGCCTCTCACTAGGGGTTCCGGGACTTTGGGTTCAACCCGCCGCTTACTAGCGGCGGGTTTTTTTGTGCGCCGAACAAAGCCCTCAGCGTGCTTTCAAAGCCGCCAGCATGAATGATGATCGGTGCGGGTGATGCGGTTGGCCTGTGCTTGACGATGTGAGAATGCGATCGCATTGGTGGCGGGGTTGAGCACGATTCGCGGACCGAGCTACTCGTCGACCCGTGATCGCAGGCTCTTGACCTGCCCGCGGTGCTTCTTGTCTTCCCGCCTTCGACGCTTGGCGCCACGCGGGACTTGGGTTGCGATTCTTCGTTTGGGGCGGTGAAGCGCCTCGGCAAGAAGCTCAAAACAGCGGTCGATCGCTTCCTTTCGATTCAGGTTCTGTGTCCGGTGACGAAAGGCGGTGATCTGAAGGTTGTCCTCTTTCGTGATCCGCGTACGAAGCAACTTGCGGACACGGCTTTTCTCGGCGTCGCTCAGCCCCGCGCAATTTTCAATGTTGAGTCGCAACAGCACACGCGTGTTGACCTTGTTGACATTCTGTCCGCCCGGGCCGGGGCTGCGGCTGAACTCTATGTCAAAATCGGATTCGGGGATGCGGTGGCGCAGTGCCTCGATGCTGTTGTCGCGGGAGCTCATTGCAGCAGAAATCGCAGCCGGTAGGGGGCGAGGCGCATCGTTGACGTGGACGTTTGGCCGGGCGGGAAGTTGGGTGCGACGCGGCCGCCCTTGAATGCCCCGTTTTCAGCCGGTGCGCTTTGCCGAGGGGCAGACTCGCCGGCGGGGTTTAGGCCCGCCGGTGGGCGTCGATTCTGCGGGCTATCCGTCTGGCTCAAATCGCGCGAACGCGTCGGCGCCGATCGTTCGATGCCGCCGGTCATGGTTTCGGTCATCAGGACTGCGATGGTCGCAGACGCTCCAACCATGCGAATGGCGGTGTTGTAGTCACGACGGGCCGCCTGAACATTCCCCATGTCGGCGAGGCGTTTGCCACGTGCGACAATGCAATCCACGTTATTGGGTTCCATCGCGATCGCTCGGCTCAGAAACGCGATGGCAACGGGAAGGTCGCCCACTACGTCGGCGGCGAATGCGCGGGCCAGCGATCCGGTGAAGAAGGCGGCGTCTCTTGCGAGGGCCGTGTCAAGAAACGCGATGGCGTCCGTCGGTCGGCCCAACGCGATGAAGGCCATGCCGCGGATCGTGTGGCACCACTTAGCGAGCTGATCATTACCGGTTGCACCGAGCTTGGTGGCCTCTTCGATGTCTTCCAGGGTGCCCTTCATGTTGTTGGTCAGCAGCTTGCCAAGTCCGCGCCATACGTAGCCGGTCGGGTCACTCGGTCGAATTTGAATAAGACGCTCGGCGTCCAGTTTCATCTCATTGAACTGTTCGAGCTGGCTGTGGAGCAGGGTTCGCAGATGGACAGCGTCGAAATCGAAGCCGTTCTGCTGAATATAGAAGTTGACCATGACGATGGCGGTTGCGGGGAATTCGCGGTACGCCGGGTCGTGTGCGGTGCCTAGCTGATACGCGACGTCCGTCTCAGTGCCGTTGCTGCTTTTTTCAAAGAAGTCCGGTGGTGCCAGTTCATCATAGAGGTCTTTGGCCATCCGCAGCGCGATTCCGCGGCGGGTGGTGACATTGTCGGTTGATACGGGATCGGGCGACGTGATGATGCCCACGTTCTGTGCCAGAAATCGACTGGCGCCGTCAATCATGTCCAGTTCTGCACCGCCGAAGGGGGCTGCGAGTCGGGCTGCCTCCCGGATATTCATGTTTTCCTGGCGGATCGTCTCGTTTTCCTGCTTGAGCTGTTCGGCGGCTTCCTCAATCTGTGCGACTTTCTGTTGCAATGAGGCGACCACGTCCGCGTTGGCCTGGTCGTCTTTCTTCGACTGCACCAGCGAGTAGAGCAGTAACGCAACGACGACGGCGGCGACGCCGGTTACCGATGCGACCTGGTTACGAACGACGAACTTTCGCGCTCTTTCGAGGAAGCCGGCTCGTTTCGCGCGGATGGTCCGCTGTTCCAGGAACCGGCGGAGGTCGTCGCGCAAGTCGGCCGCAGAGCGATAGCGTCGAGCGGGGTCCCGATCCATGCACTTGAGGCAGATCGTCTCCATGTCGATCGGAATGACCGGATTGTGTTCCCTCAACGCCTTGGGTTCGGTGGTGAGGATACTGCTGATCACGGTTTCCCGTGTGTCGCCGGGATGAGGCGGCGCGAGCGTCAGCCACTCGTACATCGTGGCGCCGAGAGAGTAGATGTCGGCACGGTGATCGGCGGCGGCGGGGCCACCGGTCAGTAGCTCCGGTGCCATGTACAGTGGGGAACCGACGACCTCGCCCGTGAGAGTGACGCCTGGTTGTTCCGCGAGGCGGGCAAGACCGAAGTCGGCCACACGGATGCGACCATCTTCGCCCAGCATGAGATTGTGGGGCTTGATGTCACGGTGGATGACGCCCTTGGAGTGAGCGTAATCGAGCGCGTCGGCCACGTTTGCCACGTGGGTTGCGACTTCCTGAATATGGTTGGGTGGCAACGGTTGGGTGCCGCTTGTTGTGCCGCTCAGACGCAGCGCGCCGGATTCTCCGACGGTGGTCTTCATTCCGACGGGTTTGTCGCTGGAACGATCGATCGGTACGGTTTCCGCGAGATTGGCGGTGTCGGCGTCTCCGAGTTCCTGCTGGCGGATATCCGTGATCAGTGCGTTCAGGCTCTCTCCCCGAACGAGCTCCATGGCATAGAAATAGGTATCGTTATCTTCCCCTCGTGCGAAGATGGGAATGATATGCGTATGGTGCAGCTTGCCTGCGGCCTGCGCCTCGCGCTGGAATCGCTGGACGGCTTTGGGCGAACTGCTGAAGTGTTCCGGCAGCACCTTTAGCGCGACGATACGATCGAGGGAACGCTGGCGAGCTTCGTACACGGTGCCCATGCCGCCTCGTCCGATGATTCGAATCAGGTCGAAGTCACCGAGTACGTGCAGTGGCTGGCCGCCAGTGGCCGCCGTCTCGTCAGCTGAATTGTTCGGATCTCTTACCAACGCTGTTGACCTTGCCTGACAACAGAGACACGCCGTTGCCAGAATAGTTGGAGTTTAACAGAAGGAACCTCGTGACTCGAATCTTCCGGGTGTCGTCCCTCCGTGGGGCGGTTGCAGCACCCTCTGAGCTTGTCACTTGGTTTAAGTGACGCTTTAGGGTGTCGAATGTTGAGGCTAGCTTCCACTCCTATAACATGCGCGATTTTTTCGGTGCGGGCTATTGAAAATCGCACGGAAATTTATAAACACGCCCTTTGATTCGGATGCATTCAGCGTGGCGTGCTCATGTCGCGTTTTTCGCGCTCAAAACCGGGTATTGTCGTCGTTCCAACTTATCGACGCTCCCATGTTCCTACCGTTACTATCCGCGTCTGGTTCGATCCGTTGCAACGAATGGCGACAGAAAAAAACGCATTCTGACGGGCCTCGGCCTGTGCCTCGTCTTGCGAGGGAATCGGGTTGAAGCGATCGCCGCAAAACCAGACTCCCTTCTGGCATTCGGATGGGGTGGGCGTGTATTTGCGGGAATCAGCGGGAATTCGAGCGCGTGTGGGCGATGTTGGGGAACCGGCCGGCGGCGTGTTCGGCTCCGAGTCGTTTGTAGTTGCTGACGACGTGCTGGATCATGGCCAGATCCTGCTCGTTCACCTCGCGGACAACTTTCCCGGGAACCCCCATGACAACATGTCCATCCGGTACGATCGTGCCGGGCGTGACCACGGAACCGGCCGCGATGACGCACCGGCTTCCGATTTCGCAGTCGTCAAGCACAATGGAACCGGTTCCGATCAGCGAGAAGGTGTCGATGCGTCGGCAGTGCACGACGGCGGAGTGGCCGATGCCAACTTCATCTGCGATCTCGAGGGGGACACCGGTCCGTGTGTGCACGACCGTTCCGTCCTGCACGTTCACGGTATGGCCGATGCGGATGGACGACACGTCACCACGGATGACGACATTGTGCATGACGGTGCAGTGGTCGCCGAGTGTGACATCCCCGCCCACGTAGCTGGTTTCCGCGATATAGACGTTCTTGCCGATGGTGGGCGTGATCACGTCGGACATGTTGGTCGATCCTCCTGAAGGCCTGGTTACTCATGCTTAGCGGCTCTTGTTTGACGAAGTCTACCACTCACCCGGTTTGATGGGGAGTGGTGGATCGGTCCGGGGTGGCTGAACAGGAAGGAGGCGTCGCGATGGGTGTGGTTGCCAAGTGGGATTCCGGTCGGTAGTTTCGCGGGAGCAATCTGTGTACGTGCATGGTTGATACTATGCTGCGGAGTGTTTTTTGACGTTGGGGAGAGGAAAATCGGACGGGCCGGCGATTGTCA
Organism: Phycisphaerae bacterium; assembly: GCA_049605375.1. Taxonomy (GTDB): domain Bacteria; phylum Planctomycetota; class Phycisphaerae; order UBA1845; family UBA1845; genus JADFOB01. The sequence continues at coordinate 8,336 of JBMYUM010000133.1, forward strand.
GGCGTGAGTCGATTAAGTGACGGGCATGGCCAAGGGTATTCCATCCAGTTTTGCGTTACGCGGTGCACGTCTTCGCATAGCCTTGACCAAGTTGTTTGCTCGTGGCGGATTCAAGGAGGAGTACTTCCTCGTCCTTGTCTCGATTCTGATTGGAACGGCGACGGGGCTTTTTGCCGAGTTGTTTTACAGCTTGATCGAAGGCGCCCAGCATCTCGCGTTTGGCCACGATGGCTCCGAGGGATTATTCGCCGGTCGTGCCTGGATGTTGATTCTGCTGCCGACGGTCGGCGGATTTCTCGTTGGTTTGATTACGTTTCATTTTGCTCGCGAAGCCAAAGGGCACGGTGTTCCCGAGGTCATGGATTCGATTTATCGAAAGGGTGGCGAAATCCGTGCTCGGGTGGCGGTCGCCAAGTCGATTGCGAGTGCGTTGACGATTGGCACCGGTGGTTCGGCCGGAACGGAAGGGCCGATTATCCAGATTGGTGCGGCACTGGGGAGTTCCGTCGGCAGTTACCTGCGGATTCCCCGCCGGCAGATGGGTGTGGTTGTCGCCTGTGGTGTGTCGGCCGGAATCGCGGCGATTTTTAATGCGCCCATTGCGGGTGTGTTGTTTGCCCTTGAGGTTTTCCTGAAGGACTTTTCATTCCGGACGTTCTCGCCGGTGGTGTTCAGCAGCGTCATCAGCTGTTCGATCATGCATGCGTTGAAGGGTGAAGACGTTGCCATCTTCGAAGTTCGGGCGCTGCGTGATGTTCACTATGTGTTTGCGGGATTTGAATTACCGCTGTTCCTCATTCTCGGCGTGCTTTGTGCGTTTGCCAGCGTGATGTTCATCAAGGCATTGTATGCATCGGAAGATCTGGCCGAACGTGTGACGATACCGGAGCCGCTGAAGCCGGCGATTGGTGGGGCGTTGCTTGGTCTTGTTGGTGCTTCCTATCTCTCGATCACTCAAACGGCCACCATGCCGGCCTTCTTTGGGAACGGGTACGCGACGATTCAGTTGATGTTGTCGAACGACGTCGTGAATCTCACTGTGCTGGCTCTTCTTGGTATTTTTGTTTTGAAGTTGCTCGCGACCTGTTTGACGCTTGGCAGCGGCGGTTCGGGTGGCGTGTTTGCGCCATCGCTGCTGATGGGGGCGACGCTGGGCGCTGCCTACGGTGTCCTGCTATGGAAGATCGGGTTGATTGATGCGAGCGGTATCAGCGCGTTTTCGCTCGTCGGCATGGGATCGCTGGTTGCGGGTACCACCCATTCGCCGTTGACATCGATCGTCATGCTGTACGAGATCACACGTGAGCCGAAGGTCATTCTTCCCGTGATGTTTGCCGCGATTATTGCCACGTTCGGTGCGCAGACGTTGATGAAGGAGAGTATCTACACCCTGAAGCTTCGTCGCCGTGGTGTTCGCGTCGGATCGTTGACTGATCTGACGCTGCTTCGAAAGATCACGGTGGAAGATGTTGAGCATGCGGCGGTTCATTTTGCGCACGCTGATCAGCCCTTGCAGGATCT
>JBMYUM010000134.1:0-9854 GCA_049605375.1 Phycisphaerae bacterium
TCAAATCCAGCGCCGATACGTGGCTTCCAGGCATGCTCCTCAAACGTATACCCGCCATCAAGGGTCGCCGCCCACGCCTGAATGGTATCGCCTGCCCAATTTCCCCATTGGCCGGAGATCACGCCGGTGTAGTCAAAGCCGGCCGTCCTTCCGAATAGCCGACTTCCTACCGTGATACGAGTGACATCCCCGGAATTACCGTTCGGATTGGTACGGTTTCTGGTGTCGTCAACAGCGAATAGGAAAAGATCGAGTGTATGACGTGGAATTCCCTTGTAGGAAAAATACGCGCCGTAGAGATCAAACTCTTCATCGTATCGATCGAATTCAACAGGGCGAACGGGAATCGGTTTCGCATAAAAGAAATCAAACTGCCAGTCTTCGCCTTCAAGAATCAACTTGGCCGCGTCAAAACGCCGCCTGGTGTTCGCCCAGTCCAGTGGTGCAATAAAACGTTGATCGCCATATTGCAACTCCTGACGCCCAAGACGAACCAGCAGGGGAGAGCCCTCACCGAACGGCCGAACATCGACAAACAGCTGGTGAAGATCCCCGATATTCTCATCAAACGCGCGCCGACCAAACTGATGCTCTTCGTCGTGCGCGACGATCGCCTGGACAAACACACGAAAGATGTCTTTGTATTTCAAATCAGCGTGAAGAAAATACCGGAACAGACCATAGGTATCTTGCGTTCGATCGCGCTCGTCAAACGCTGTGTTGGTCATCGCCTCCAGGCGAAAAGCAAACTCACCACCAATCGAGAGACGCCAGTCTTCATCCAGGTGGATATTCTTAATCGGATCCCAGAAGTCAGGTTCGTACGTTCCTTCCTCGCCATCGAGATAACTGAAATCTTCGTCGTAACGCAAATTGAGATACTTCGGACCACGGAGCGGCTTCTCAGTTTCAGACGCAGTGTCTCGATTCGATTGGCGCTCGCTGCGCTCCTGTGAATGATCAACTGGGGTGTCGGCCGGCGCCTCATCGGACGGGGAGCCACTTGCGTTGGCAGGCGGCGGTTCATCCGCCCGCGCAACGTGGATCGTCAATGTCATCAGTGTGACATAAGCAAGTAAAGTTGGTACGCGCACGATGAATTCCTCCGACCAGGCAAGGAAGTGAAAGCCTCGTGATCCAAGAAGGGAATCGGTGATCCACGCCTCCGACTATCATGAAGAGATGTTTACGTCTGTCAACTTTCACCTATGCTGAGCTCGTCAGTCGAATAGTTGAATGATGCCCAGGCAACGCGAAATCGAGTACGCAACATGAACCTTGACTCTACCGTCGGCAGACTCCGTCTCATTGGCATGATCGAAGGAATCTCGTTTCTCGTTCTCCTTGGAATTGCCATGCCTTTGAAGTACCTCGCAGACAGGCCCGAGGCGGTTCAGGTTGTTGGTTGGATCCACGGTGTGCTGTTCGTCATGTTCTGCCTCGCGCTGGCACTGGCGTCGTTGGAAAAACGATGGCGTGTAACGCGAATCGCCATGGTCTTTGCTGCCGCACTAATCCCGTTCGGCCCTTTCATCATCGACGGCAAGCTTAAGCGCGAAGAATAACACCGTTCGTTCACGAGTAACCCGCGCGGTGCACGTTCCCGGACTCGGGATTCTCACGATTACTCTGCTGATCCAGATTTGTTAACTGAGAGGAAAAGGGGATTCACGGTTTCAAGACGGAATAGTGAACAAGCAGGCGGGACGTGAGCGTCGGCCCCATTGAGGTTGCATCGTCAACTGCCATCCATGGTCGACGTTCTCCCTCCGGGAGGTTCTGTTTGTAAGGACCGACAATCGAGAGCGCGTCATGCCCACGTCACCGCCTGCCACCAGACTACGCGAGAAATGCCCTCACCTTCCGCAGCAAATTCTCCGATTGAAGTAGCACGGGACTGACCGTACCATGACACGAAATGGACACTTGGCAACGGTAGAAGGCACCATGAACGACGCAAATCCCGATGCGACACAAATTCTCAATGATGCGGAAACGCATGACCACGCCAGAATTGCTGACCGGCTCTTTCCCATCGTTTACGACGAGCTGCGCAACCTCGCTGCCAAAGCGCTACGAAGCGAACGCGCGAATCACACGTTGCAACCAACAGCGCTGGTCCACGAAGTCTTCCTCAAACTTGTCGATCAGAGCCGGGTTGATTGGAAAGGGCGAACACACTTCTTCGCTGTTGGGGCACAGGCAATGCGCCGCATCCTGATCGACCACGCCCGCGGCGTAGCACGCGAAAAGCGGGGTGGCCAATGGAATCGAGTCGATCTCTCGGGTGTCGATGTCGGCGCCGAACCGGAAGTCGATGTCGAAGGGCTGGAGAACGTACTGTCAGAATTGGCAACGCTCGATCCTGTACAGGCACAGATCGTCGAGCTCAGATTCTTTGGCGGCCTGACCGTCGACGACGTGGCCCAGTGCCTCGGCGTCTCAAAAAGAAAAGTTGAGGGTGACTGGACGCACGCCAAAGCCTGGCTTCGCACCAGACTCGCAGCGGACGACTCTGCATGACACCCGATCGCCACGCTCAAGTCAAAGCTATCTTCCTCGATGTTGTCGCCCATCCACCAGAAGAGTGGAACGAAGCACTCACGCGGTGCTGCGACGATGACGACATCCGAAAAGAAGTGAAGAAACTTCTGGATAATCACACAACGACAAACAACACCGATGAGACGATCACATCGTCCAACCAGGAAACCGTTGTATCGAACGCCGCCATGTCGAAACCCGTTCGCGCCAACGACTACCACGCTGGTCAAACTGTCGGAGAACGATATCGCATCGTGACGTTGCTGGGCCGAGGCGGAATGGGCGAAGTCTACCAGGCCGAAGATCTTATGCTGGGGATTACCGTCGCCTTGAAGTTCCTCAGCCCCCGGTATTCGAACGATGTCAACTGGTGCCGTCGATTCCAGGCGGAAGTACGTAACGCACTGAAGATCACACACCCGAACGTGTGCCGCGTGTATGACATCGGTGAGATGGACGGAAAGCTCTTTCTATCCATGGAATACGTGGCAGGTGACGACCTCCAGAGCCTGCTCAGACGCATTGGCCGTTTCTCGGCCGACAAGTCCGTCGACCTGGCCCGGCAGATATGCATCGGACTCGCGGCCGCCCATGACGCCGGCATTCTTCACCGGGACCTGAAACCCGCCAACATCATGGTGGACAAAGAAGGGATGGTCCGTATCACCGACTTCGGTCTCGCGGCACTTCCGGAAGAAGTCCTGAAAGAAGAAATTGGTGCGGGGACGCCGGCCTACATGGCCCCGGAGCAGATTACAGGTAAGGAGGTAAGCACCAGAAGCGACATCTATGCGCTGGGGCTGGTCCTCTACGAAATATTTTGTGGCAAACCTGCGTTTGATGCCGAGTCTTTCGCGGGATACCGCCAACTTCATCAGCAGTCGCGCCCGAAGGCACCCTCGGACATGGTGCACGACATCGATGCTGACGTCGAACGCGTCATCATGCGCTGCCTCTCGAAAGACCCATCCGAGCGCCCAGATAGTGTGCTTTCGGTTGCCGCGGCACTTCCAGGGCAGAACGTCCTCGCCATGGCGCTGGCGGCCAACGTCATGCCGTCACCGACCATGGTCGAAAAAGCCCGACCGATGGCAGTCGGCCTGCCGAAGGCAGGGCTCCTTTTCGCGATCGCATTCACGCTCCTGGTTGCCTATTTCGGAATACGAACAGCCGTGCCACCACCTTGGCAGAGTGCGTTGACCAAATCACCTGAGGTGCTTGCGGAGAGAGCGGTTCAGCTCTTGAATCGAATTGGCGTAACAGGCACAGGTGCATCCTACGGATTTGTTGCCGCAGCCGAGGCACAAAAACAACTGCAACTCGAACTCCGGAGCATGCAGCAGTCCTTGAAGTTTGCCGAACAGGCTGGGGTGATCATGACGCCGGCCAACGCGGTTCGGCTTGCAACAGATGCGCCGCTGGTTTTCTGGTATCGCCGCGCGGAAAAACAGGAAGTGCCCAGAACAGTTGAGGCGCTGGTGACGAACGCCGGTCGTGTGTCATTCAATGATCCACCCATCGCACAGGCAGAATCAAGCGTCATTGCACTCGACCCGAACGGCACATTGCTGTTCTACGATGGAAGCCTCGGCAACTGCACCAGGGAAGAGCTGAAGAGTATTATTGATGAAGCCTCGCGCCTGGAAGCGGCCAATGAGGGTGAAGAGACCAATGACGGTACTGTCACTGCCGATTCATCCTATATTTCACTTCCGTCCCTCTCCGACGTATCACTCGCACGCGTTGCAAAAGGGAATCCAGCCTCAACAGTCGAAAATGACGACATCGCCTTTCGCTTGCTGATCCTGATGCTGAGTCTCTGCGCCATGCCACTGGCATTCCGACATGCACGGGACGGGATAAGCGATTTTCGAGGTGCCAGCCGCCTGGCAGCAGGGTTCTTCCTCCTGGGAATCATGACGTATGTGCTGCGTCGACCTCAACTCGTTAACCTGGAATCCGAAGTTGGAATTTTCACCTTCAAGCTGGTCTTCCTGCTCGGCGTATCAACTCTCGTGGCGATTCTGTATGTCGCCTTGGAACCGATCGCCAGGCGATATTGGCCCGAGATGCTGGTGACCTGGAGCCGGCTCGTGGCAGGGCAGTTCAATGATCAATTCGTTGCACGCGATACCATGGTCGGTATCGCCGTTGGGTGCGCGTGGGGACTCATGGCCATCGGAGAAGTGAGTCTCGCCCAATTGGCTGGTTGGGAACAGACGCTGACCCTGCATGAATCCATCCCACTCAACCTTCTCGAAGGTCGATTACTTTGGGGCGGGGTACTCGACATCGCCCGCGAGTCACTGTTGCGCGGACTCCTTTTCCTGCTCCTGCTCGCGCTCCTCCGCGCATGGAGCGGCAGTGCCAGACTCGCCGCTATCCTCTCCGTCATACTGCTTGCGGTCGTCATCGTACCTCGTGGCTCAAATCTCGTATCAGCGACCCTGATTTTCGGCCTGCTGGTCTTGCCGCTGGCGGTCTGGGTAATGGTTCGACTGGGACTCCTGGCGCTCACGGTCGCACTCTTCACGACGTTTGTCATCTCGCGGCTGCCATGCTCGTTTCAATTTGATCACTGGACCGGTGACACGTCGTTGGGGCTGTTCGTTCTCTTGAGCGGTATGCTCCTGTACGGCCTCATGTACGCACGTGAGAACGCCGCGCCGCGCACGCAATCCTGAAAAAAATTTCATCATTGGTGCGGATGCCTACCGGCTTCGTCGCGTTCTTGTGTGGGTGCCGACGACGTGCGGGATCAATGGCCACGTTGCCCTGCGTAACTCGGTAAAACCAGACCCCCAGTCCGGGATGCATCGACTCATCGTGATGGCAGCATGCCCGCAGGTCGGCATCCAGTGATTCGCCTTGTAACGAAACGACGAAAGGACCAAAAGAGACAACGAATAGGACGAATTGGGGAGTCCGCGCGGCCGCCCATCGTAGAGCCTGCCAGGTGTGCGATGGGTGGCCCTATTTCAAGAATATCGAGAGAAAACCTGAGGATTCACCAACGACACTCGTTTCACACCGCCACCATGATCCTGTTGAAGCAAGCGAACAACAGGACGAAACACCTTGAGTTCAGACCAGTTCACGTTACGATCCCAGCAGGCAAGGATGATGATTCCTGATTTCGACCGATGGTGACTGGGATGGAGAGATGCTCACTTACCTTCGCTTTCTGCTGATTGTTGGAGTGGCGTGCCTGAGTGGATGCGCAACCCTCGGCCCGACAAGTCTTCCCGGCGATCGGTTCAGCTACAACAAATCGTTGGCCCAATCGGCGAACGAACAACTGTTGTTGAATATCGTTCGAGCGCGGTACGGCGAACCACTTCACTGGCTCGAAGTGAATAACATGGTCAGCCAGTATTCCTTTTCTGCAAACGCCGACATCAGCAACTGGTGGAACGATCTCAACGTATGGCCCAGCGCCCTCCTGCGCGCCATCGGCAACGTCGACGGTGATCCCAGTGAACAGACGACCGTTGAAGCGGGCATCTCTTATTCGGATCGTCCCACCATCTCATACACCCCGATTCAGGGGCAGGATTTTGCACAACGTCTCCTCAACCCGATCCCCACATCGATCCTGCTCTATTTCGTGCAGGCTGGATGGCCGATCGACCAGGTCTTGAGCTGTTGTGTCGACCGATTGAATCACCTGGCGAATAAGGGAAACCAATATGGGCTGACGGGTTTTCAACGAGCCGTCGCCATCCTGCGTAAACAACAGGATGAAGGGTACCTGCACGCGCCGATCAGCGGCGCAACCGGACAGGGCGATTTTTATATCACACGCGAGCACCCGGAAGATCCCAGAGAACGGGAGAGCTTGAGTCGGCTTCTTGGACTGGATCCTGAAGCCCAGAAAATCCGAGTAACGGTGCATCCACGGACCGGAGATGATCAACTGGCGGTGCAAACACGCTCACTGTTGGCAACAATGCAGGCTCTATCCGAGTGTGTGGAGTTACCCCAGGACGACTCAGAAATCGAAATAACGGAAGTCGCACCGGACGACAAAGACTTTGTGCCCGAAAAAACCTGGCTGCGCATCAAATGCAGCCGTACGCCGCGTGTCGACGCGTTCGTGCAGGTTTATCACCGCGGCTTCTGGTTTTGTATTGCCGATTCCGATCGACGGTCGAAGCGTACGTTCTCACTGCTGACCTATCTCTATTCACTGCAAGCTGCCGATTCGAATGTTCAACGACCGCTCCTGACAATTCCAACGAGTTGATCATTTCTCCATGCCAATGTCCGCAACGGAGAACGCAACACTTGCGACAGAATGATGCCGTGGCTGCTGCCATCGGACTTGCATCCGGTGCATCAGGATTCGTCGCGTCTTGGTCTGCCACTTTCCATGTGCGGCGGCGTTCGATATAAACCCGATAGAAAGAGGCAAATATCCAGAACCGACGACGATCCATTCGAGTCTTCACAAACGCTTGATCGCCTTGTCATCATAAGGACGAATTGATCATGAATAGAATAACTGCTTCTCTGGCCGCACTACTGATCTTCCTTTCGACAGGATGCGCGACAAACCAGGATGCCGACAGAACCCCACTCCAGCGACTCGAGCAAGGGAACAGGCGATTTGTCAAAGGCATGGCACGACACCCGCATATGAGCGCAAGGCTGCGGCGCGACCTGACGAGTCATGGCCAACATCCGTTCGCAACGATCCTGGCATGCTCCGACTCACGGGTACCCGTCGAGCTGCTCTTCGATCAGGGAATCGGCGACCTCTTCGTTATCCGTGTTGCCGGCAACGTCGTTGGGATGGATGAAAGCGGTTCCATTGAATACGCCGTGGAACACCTCGACTGTCCACTCATCGTTGTCTTAGGGCACAAACACTGCGGTGCCGTTACCGCAGCTGTACAACACGGCCACGATACCCCGAACATCGAGGGCCTGTTGAAACACATTGATCCGGCCGTTAAGAAGGCGAGAGATCAAGTCGGTGCAGTTGAAGAAGACACATTGATTGATCAGGCCGTCAAGGAAAACGTCTGGCAAAGCATCGCAGAATTGAAACGTACCAGTGAACTCTGCCGCGCAAGAGCAGCCGCAGGAAAACTGAAAATCGTCGGCGCCGTGTACGACATCCAATCTGGAAACGTCGAATGGATGGGGACAAGACCGCAGGTTGAATAGCACTCCCGAATTGCACTGCCGAATAGCAAGCGGGCGCCCCAAGGCAAGTACATGACACCTGGTAAACCCGAAGCCCGGTCTGGATATCACGAAGAGCGTATCAGAAAGGCAAGGACCATGAAAAAGACAATTGTACTCCTGCCCCTGGCAGTGATCACAACCGGTTGCATTGACCTGCAACTCCCCGATGTCACACTTCTTGGCAACGGCCCGATCGCAATTCCAGGCGTCGCAGCTGAATCGTCAGACTCGGCATGCCCGCTCTGGATTGCTGACAACGGCCAGCAATACATACTCTTCCAGGATAGTGTCTTGGACAGCGACAGCTTCGACGCCGTTATCGTTCCGGGCACGATCTCTCGACTTGTGCTTGCCGGTCGAAACGACCTGGGCGAGCCATGCGTGGAAGGGGCCGTCACGGCCGAAGTCAGGCGCGTCATCCAAATCGAGGATGAACCAGTCGAAGATGCAAAGATCATAGACCTGCGCGGGCGGACGACCGAACTCATCGAAGACGTTCAAAATGAACTCTCCATGCTCCGCGAAGAGATCACCAACAACCTTCGCGAGACCATCGACGACATCGAAGCACGAATGGAAGAACGCAAGAACCAGATTCGAGACTCCATTGATGATGCATTCGAATCCGTCTCCGATTCCCTCGAAGATCGCCAGGGAATCCGTGGGCGATTGAACGAGTTTGGCGATAACGTTTCGGCTGCTGTCGACGAAACCGTTGACCAAATCGAGGCCGCAAAGGAAAACCTCAGCGACAACGTTGCGGCACGAATCGACGCACTCTTGAACGAAGTCAACGTGTCATTGGATGGTGAACTCATCGCGCTGGCAAGTCGCCTTGCGTCCGTCTCGTTCGATGACGTCGAAATCGGCGACAACGTTCAAGAGATCATCGAAGAGGCATCGGCCGATCTCACGCAGAGACTGAATGACAAAAGGGATGAATTTACCGCGAGAATGGACGAGCTGGATCAGTTGGCCGAGTCGGCAGTACAGTCCCTTCGCGATCGACTCATCGATGAGATCACGCCGGACCTGCCGGAACCCGATCTGGACATCCCGCCACTACTTGACGATGCATTGCCGGACTTCAGCCGAAACCTGGAAACCGTAGCCGGTGAGAGTGAAACGCTGGCCGAAACCGCCGCCATTGAACTACTGGAATTTGTCGAAGAACTTGTGTCAGCCACCCGTGATCAGATCGTTGCCGTCTTCCCTTCCGCCGATGAAGATTAAAAGGCTACCGACACAAGAAAAGCCGAAAGGCACGCGAGAATCTTTCGACGAACCATCCCCGAACGAACCCGCAAGAATATCCTGCCAGGAAGACAATAGCCTATGAACGCATGCCGTGTGCCGAACGGGTGAATGGCATCAGCAACGACCAGAGAGCCGATTTCCCAGTTCTGGAAGCACCCTCCAGGAGTCGGCCCAACATCAAATAATAGAGCGGCCCACGTGTCCGTCATCGGTCCGAAATACTCCTTTTTCCAAGCCGCAATGAACCTGCGCGATCTCCGATAACAATTCCTGCGAATCCGTGCGGACTACATTTTCCTACATCGCGTTCCCTATTGGCGTCGGAACGGATCAAACCGTTGCTTTCAAACCGCTGGTAAACGAGACATCGCCACTCGAAGGTGGACATTCCATTACGGAATCCGCATCGATGTCACGTACGCCAACACGCTGAGAGCTGCAGGCACGGTGATCCGGTCAAACGTCAACGTCCCAACATGATCGTTCGTGCGATGAGATAGCAATGCCGTCATTGTGTCGGTCGGCCCGACACGTCGTTCGAACGTAACCATGGAGTGATGCCGGCGGCCGTCACTCACTCTAGCTTGCGGAGAAAATACTATGTTTCTTGAAACAGTATTTCAGCAAGTTGTTGATGGAGTCAGCGGTCTGTTCGTAGAACAGATCATTGGTCTGGTCTCCACCTTCTTCAGTGGCATCTTTGGCGCCTAGTCAACGACGCTAAACGTTACGACTAGGCAAACCTAGCCACGCAGCTGGCGCTGATTCGGAAGGATGCGGTTTCCGGTCGGCGCTGGCCTGCGTGTTCTTTGTACGAAACAAAACTTGTGAACATAAGTTATCCGGTCTCAACGGCGTTA
>JBMYUM010000135.1:0-9848 GCA_049605375.1 Phycisphaerae bacterium
GGGTGCCATGCCCAAGCGTAGCGCGGGCATGCTTGCGCCCGGGGCTTGAACCGGCACCCGGTTACGCTCGAAACAGCTCGGAGGAATCGCCCAAACGCTACGCTTGGATTAAAACTGCTCTAAATCACTTCGCGATTCGATAGAATCTACAGCCCGGCAGGCTACGACCATGTTGCATACGGGATAGAACCAGCGGTTCGGATATGCGAACCAGAAGATCGCACCAAAAGCCCAACGTTGCGCGGCTTGTTTTCAATTCCGATCAATTGATCGTCGTGCTAGGACTCCAGCAGCGTCAGCAATTCTCCCATGCGAACCGCATAGGTATGCGATGACATCGTTCGCGTCTGACCGGCATCGGCGATCCGCGTTCGTTCTTCGTCATCACCGAGCATGGTTCGAATCAGCTCAACAGCCTCTTCGATTGACCGGTAGGCAAGAACCTCTTTACCGGGGACATACATTTCAGAAAGATTAGGTTTGTCTTCCGTGACCAGGCAGGTACCGACGCCGGTCGCTTCATAAAATCGCATCGCCGCCGCAAAGTCGCGGGACGGGACACCGTCAACGGTAATTTCGGCTTGAAGATGCAACGTCATTTTGGAGCCGGCCAGAATGTCGTACATCTGCGTACCCCAGGCGGGTCCCCGATAGTAATCATGAATCGGTGAACCCTCCGGTACGCGTTCGATACCGTAACCAAATATCTCCACCGGCACTTCGGCTAGTATGCTTTCAAGCCAGGGAATACGTGCCTCGTGCGCCGGCGAGAAACCACCGACAAAGGTCACATCGTAGGACGTCTCACCGGACCTCGCATGCTCGGATGGTTGATCAGTGCTTTCAAGGCTGCCACTCGACGCCGCAGCACCGACACCCTGCAATTGGACCGCCTGCAGCGAGGTCAGAATGCGTTCATCGAAGCCCGCTTTGAAGTGCTCCGCGCGGATGCCCTTGCGACGGAAGAACTCGACGATCGGCGGCCACGATGACAACATCATGTCATACGCATCGAACGTTCGATTCGTGGGCAACGTCGACGATACCTGACCCACCAATTGCGGTGCTACCTCTTTCAGCTCATGAAGAAACGCATCCCCAAGCGGCGACCATTCGAAGACGTACACCACGTCCGGTTCGATCGCCTCCACCTGTGCTCTGATAATCTGCCGCCGCCGATCGTGGATGTTCTCATCCAGGTGATCAAGGAGATCCTTTCGGTTCTCGCGCACCCATTGCAATTGAAGCAGATCCGCATTGCAGATCAGATCCTCCGCTTCGCACCCCAACGCGCGCAGATTGGCAGAATAGGCATCCCCCAACGCAAAACAGGTATCGAGCAAATACTGACGCTGCTCGTTGTACGGCTGCCGGGCCAACTCTGGTCGATCTTGATACACATCCTCGAGGAACTCGGGATAGAAGCTGGCAATGAAAACGAATCGTTTGGGCACAGGTGGACTCCCTGAAAACTTCACCTCTCGATGCTCGTTTATCGGCCCGCCAGCCCCATTCACCCAAAAATCAGGGTGAACCCGACGCCCGGATTGCCCGATAATTTAGATAATCTGGATTGTGTGCGGCATATACGGGCTGAAATCGCAACAAGGCGACAAGTTATGAATGACGTTGTTCGAATCGGGGTCATCGGTGCCGGCGGATGGGGGCGAAACCTCCTGCGCGTCGTCGATGCCCACCCGGACGTATCTCTGGCCGCCATCTGCGATCCTGATGAAACGGCGCTCGAATCCGCTCATCGCCGGCACCCGAACGCCTGTTGCTTTTCCGATTTCGACACCATGCTGAAAGCGGCTACGGGCACCGACGGCGGCAAAGCAACGGCGCCTCTCGACGGTGTAATCCTGGCCAGCCCTCCAAAATATCACAGCGAGCAGGCCAAAGCGGCGATGACGGTCGGACTTGATGTGCTGGTCGAAAAACCCATCGCACTCAACAGCCTGGATGCGGGCCGACTCCACCAGCAGGCGACGGCAGCCGGTCGAATTTTGATGGTCGGGCACACGTTCCTCTACAGCAATCTTGTCCACGCGGTGAAGGATCGAATCACAAGCGGCGAACTCGGTGATGTACTTTGCCTGCAATCCCAGCGATTGAATCTCGGTCGCGTCCGAACCGATGTCGACGCGCTCTGGAATTTCGCCCCCCACGACATCTCGATCGCCAACTTCCTGCTTGACGCCTGGCCCACGCACGTTAATGCACGAGGCCATTCGTTTATCCAACCCGAACTGAACATTGCGGATGTGGCGTTTTTCCAGATGGAATTCGCTAACGGACCCGTCATGGGTGGCCAGGTCTCATGGCTCGACCCGCTCAAGACGCGACGCATGGTGATCGTCGGACGCGAACGCATGCTGGTCTATGACGACATGGATGCTCAACGCCACATTCAAATTTTCGACAAGTGCGTCGAACGGGAGTTTCAAGCCAGCCCTGACGATTTCTGTGATTTTCGAACCAAGGTCCGGGCGGGTGACGTCGTGACACCCCATATCCAACTGGTCGAACCGCTTCATGTCGAGATTGATCATTTTCAAACGTGCATTCGAAATCGCACCCAGTGCCGAACCGATGCCCGTCACGGCTGGATGACTGTGAACGTACTGGAAGCGATGAGTCGCTCAATGAACGAAGGCGGCGCACGCGTCGCCGTCGATCACACACCATTGCAAGTCGTCGGAACGGAAAAGACGAACCACAGTAAAGCGGCGGCCGACGTGGCCAGTGCGATTGACCGGTCCGTGGATCAGTCCGAGCCCTGCGGAGTCAGCACCAATGGTGCCTAGAATAGCCTTCTTCGGCGGTAAGCCACTCTCAGCGCGCTGCCTCCGTGTGCTTCACAACTATCACGTGCGGGGTGCCATCGAGATCGCGGCTGTACTACCACGTCCTAAGGGCGAGCGCGGCTGGTGGTCCGGGGATGGCATTCCGGAAATGGCCGAAACCGCCGAGGCATTACAACTTCCTATCATCGACTGCCCGGAAGCGCTGACCGAAATCGAAGTAGACCTCGGCCTATCCGTACTGCACAGTTCGATTCTACCGCCCAAGGTATTCGATCATCCGCGTTTGGGATTCCTGAACCTCCATTGCGCTCCGCTGCCGGAATACCGCGGCTGCAACGTCTGCACCTTTGCGATTCTGAATGGTGAAACCCGTTTTGGCGTCACGCTCCACCAGATTGATGAGAAACCGGATCACGGACCGGTGTTGGCCATCTGTCGATTCGACGTGGCTGAGACAGAAACTGCACGCTCCCTGATGACAAAGACGGAACAAGCGGGCCTTCAGTTGTTCGAGCAGATCGTGCCGGACATTCTGGAGGCGGCGGCCGAACGTAACCAAGGCGCGTTCACCGGTAAGCCGCTGCACTCGTTCCCGGCGACGTCAGTATCTTCTTGGAAGTACTATCCGCGCGATGCGATTCGCACTGACGGCTTCAAGGAGATTAACCTGTCATGGTCCGCCGTTCGTATCGATCGCACGGTCCGCGCTCTGGATTTTCCACCCTTTGAGCCGGCGTATCTGATCATCAACGAACGGAAGATCTACATGACGACCGGCACAAACGACGGCCTGCAGCAAGACCATGACATGCAGCCGTTGGACATGGATGTCGAAAACTACCTTGAAATCAAGATCGGTGGTGCTTCATGATTCCCTTGCTCAACCTGACCAAACTACATGAACCACTCGCCGCCGAATTACAGCATACGTTCCAGACATGCCTGGAATCATCTCGATTTATCGATGCCTCCGCCGTGGAAGAATTCTGCCGTTCGTTCGCAGCCTATCAGCAGATCGATCACGCCGTGGGATGTGCCAATGGCACTGAGGCTCTGCGTATCGCGATCCTCGTCGGCCTCGGCCAGGGTGACGGCACACAGGAGGTCATGACCGTCTCGCATACGTTCTTTGCGACGACCGAAGCCATCGTCGCAGCCGGCTATCGCCCTGTCTTCGTAGACGTGGAACCTGACACCGGGTTGATGGATGTCAGCCAGGTTGAACAGGCCATCACAAGTCGAACAGCTGCGATCGTGCCGGTTCACCTTTACGGTCAGATGGTGGACATGGTCAAGCTTGCCGCGATCGCCCATCGTCACGGCTTGCCGATCATTGAAGACGCCGCGCAGGCGCATGGCGCTCAGCGTGAAAGCATCCACCCAGGCCAGCGATCGCTCGCAGCCACGTACAGCTTCTTCCCGGGTAAGAACCTCGGTGCGTTTGGTGATGCCGGAGCCATCGTGACGTCCGACCCATGCTTCGCGACTCGTTGCGCGAGCTTCATTGATCACGGCCGAGCCAATCGCTTCGAAGGCCAAGGCAAGCACCTCCATGCTACGTTTGCCGGCAACAGCCGCATGGACGCGTTGCAGGCGAGAATTCTGCAGGTCAAGCTGCGACACTTGGAAACGTGGAACCAACGCCGGCGCGACATCGCCTCACTGTACGTCGCGGGTCTTGCCGAAGTCGATGAAATTGTGCCGCTTCGAACGCCACCGGTCTCTGTCCCAGTGTTTCATCAGTTTGTGATTCGCCACGAAGAGCGTGACAGCTTGCGAGAATTTCTGCAGGAGAATGGGATTGCAACCGGCGTCCATTATCCTGTCCCTGTTCACCTGCAACCCGCATGGACGGAAGGCGCGTTTTGCGACCAGTCGGATGGACCGGCTCTTCCCGTCACCGAAGCGTTGGCAAAACGAATCGTCTCGCTCCCAATCTGCCCCACCATGAATGACGAGACCGTGTTTCGGGTACTCGACACGCTGCGAGATTTCTGCACGACTCGCGCCATGCCGCGCACCGCGATGCCTGCGAACCTCTGACCAGGCTTCCTTGACGTCAATTACAGCCGCGAGGTGTTTTTGGCACTTGCTCGTTGCGTGCGAGCGGTTACCGTTCCAGACGCTGCCAGCCGAAACGGCAGTGTCCTGGAATTTTCTCAGGTAGCAACGCGAAGCGGAGAGTATGTGCAATGGCAGATCAGAAAGTTGTCGTGGTCATCGGTGCCTCAGCCGATCGAAGCAAGTTCAGCAACAAGGCTATTCGATCCTATGTGAATCAGGGTTGGCGCGTCATTCCCGTCAATCCGAAGGGTGGTGAGATTGAAGGGCTGCCCGTTTCGACGTCCGTAGCGGATATCACCGATCACGTCGACCGGGTGACGCTCTACCTTCCGCCCGCACTGGGTCTCGGGATCGTGGGCGACGTTGCGAGCGTCAAGCCTGATGAATTCTATGTGAACCCGGGAGCGGAAAGTGACGAGCTGGTTGAAGCCGCGCGATCGCACGGGCTCGATCCGATTCTTGCTTGCAGCATCGTGGAGATTGGTGCCTCGCCCGCAGACTACGATTGAGGCACCTGATCAACAATCGGGAAAGGCTAGCGTTTCGGGCGAAAGTCGACGACCATCGGCAGATGGTCGTATTCGCCGGTCGGCATATCCAACATGATATCGCCCCGTTCGAGTCCGGATGCCGCAAGCTCCTCATCCGACATGGTCATCGTGTTCAAAACAAATGAATGGAGGACTTCGATCACGCTGTCGCTGTAGATGATGTGATCGAGGTCACCCGGTTTGAAATCCTGCGTGTCATCACGCCACGTCCAGTTTACGGTTCCCTCGCCGTTATGAACCGGTAGCAGGTCCGTCATCTGCGAGCCATCCCAATCCGGTGGCGTATCGGCACCGAACTCCGCTTCATCAATGATGTCTCCGAACACGAGCGTCGTCAGGTGATAATGCGGGTCGGTCTCGTAGACGTTCAGGTCACCGACAACAAACATCGGCGTGTTCTTCGGCAGGTCAATCTCGCCACCCTCTGTCTTTGCATCTCTGAGCCAGGCGACGATAGCATCGGCATGACGCTGACGGCGTTTGATATTTCGCTCGCCACCCGATGCCTTGAAATGGGCGTTGATGATATAGGCATCCGCCTTGTACTTGCTATCCGGCAGATCAACGAGCGCGGCGGCATGACGCCGATGCGTAGGAGGATTCGTATCGACGCTCTGCATGGACAAGGGGTACTTCGAGATGATCACATTGTCCGAGCCGATATGGGCATGCCATTTGCTGCCGCCCTTGATCGGCAGGGTCTTATCCAGCATGGTCGCCAGTTGATTGGGATCGCGCCGATCATTGATTTCCTGAAGGCACACGATGTCCGGATTGGTTGCCCGAAGCACGCGTTCAAACTCCGCCTGCTTGTTGTACTTCTTCCAACCGTGATTGTCCGGGTCGTCGGCCGCAAAAATCGCATCCCAGTGAACGTTGTACACCAGGACGCGGACATGCCGTTCATGCGGGCGATTCCAGAACCATGTCGGCTTCGGAGGAGGCGTGATCGCCTTTTCCACGCGCTTCGAATTCTCCGACGCCTGACACCCGAATCCCGATAGGAGTGTCAACGAGCAGAGGACCACCAGCATGTAGTTTTTTGAAGTGTAACGCATGAAATTTCCTCTTTCCTGATTCCTGCCCAGCGAGTGACGCCACGGCACGCGACAGGACGCGTTGCCGGACCATCACGATGATCGATGCCTGAAATGCTACACGCCGACTTGAGAGCGTAAAGAGTCAGCCTCTGAAGTACTCCATCACCTGCACCCGACGATTGCCACGGCCGACGGGTCGGCGTAGACTTCCCCGAGTTTGTCGGGCGTGCCAAGGGTTGGGATTTTGTCACGATTCCGTGGCCCGTACGCCCCATTCTCAACGATTGATCATATTCGCCCTCCATTCGATTTGTCAGCCAGAACATGGCAGGATGGGCTGCACTTATTGCATTATCCGTTCCGGACCTCGGTCGCGGATCGGGCCGAAAGACAAGGTAGGTCATGGCAGACGCAAAATCGCGCGAAAAACTCGGTAAGTATGATTTTCGTGCCATCGAAACAAAGTGGCAGGAATTCTGGTCTGCCAATGACACCTTTCGGACGCCGGAGGCAGGAACCGGTGGCCGACCGAAGTTCTACATTCTCGACATGTTCCCGTACCCCAGTGGCTCAGGCCTGCACGTCGGCCACCCCGTGGGTTACTGCGCGACCGACATCATCGCACGATTCAAGCGCATGCGTGGCTTCAATGTGCTGCACCCGATCGGCTTCGACGCATTCGGACTCCCCGCGGAGCAGTACGCGGTATCGCACAACGTTCACCCGGCGATCACCACAACGAAGAACATTGAGAACTATCGCCGGCAGTTGCGCATGTTCGGCTTCAGTTACGACTGGAATCGTGAAGTATCCACTTGTGAACCGGCGTACTACAAGTTCACACAGTGGATGTTCAGCAAGATGTTCAACGCCTGGTACGACGAAGGCATGGCGTGGACCACCGAAGATGGTCGCGCCGTTCGCGGAAGAGCTCGCCACATCAGCGAACTGCGAGAAGACCTCGACGCCGGTAAACTCTTCACCAACGGCGCGGATCGCGTCACGCGAGAAAAGGCATTTGATTCCGTCGAGTGGTCGTCGCTTTCAGCCTCACAACAATCGGATGTGATCGAACGACAGCGGCTTGCTTTTCTGGATGAAATTCCCGTCAACTGGTGCCCCGCCCTTGGCACCGTGCTCGCGAATGAAGAAGTCGATGCCGACGGCCGAAGTGAACGCGGGGGCCATCCGGTCTACCGCCGCCCGTTGAAGCAATGGATGTTACGCATCACACGCTACGCCGATCGACTGTTGCACGACCTTGACATGCTCGATTGGCCGGAACCGATCAAGCTGAAGCAGCGAAACTGGATCGGTCGTAGCGAAGGCGCCGAACTGGTCTTTCCACTCGCCGATTTCTGGAAGATCGACAACGGTCAATGGCAGTACGACGGCGACTTTAATGACTCTCCCGTCATCGACCAGGCGCCCCACTGCATCAAGATCTATACCACCCGACCCGATACGCTGTTCGGTGCGACGTACATGGTTCTGGCGCCTGAGCATCCGCTGGTCGACGAGATCACCAAGCCCGAACAGCGTGAAGCCGTATCGACCTACGTTGAGACCGCGAAGAACCGTTCCGACTTGGACCGCACGGCCGACAACAAAGAAAAGACCGGCGTGTTCACCGGGGCTTATGCCATCAATCCGGTGAACGGCCAGCAGATTCCGATCTGGGTCGCCGACTATGTTTTGATGGGCTACGGAACAGGCGCCATCATGGCCGTGCCGGCTGGTGACACCCGCGACTTCGAATTTGCCACCGCTTTCGATCTTCCCATTGTCTGCGTGGTCAAGCCGACCGCGGAGTGGATCGAAGATCGCATGGCGACGTTGACAAGTGGACTTGGTGACAAGGCAAAGTCCGCACTGGATTCAGTGGCGGCCGAACTGCCGGAACTCGCAGAAGCCGTCAGCGCCAAGCAGGATGATGCCGCAAAGCTCAACGAAA
The DNA here is from genome assembly GCA_049605375.1 of Phycisphaerae bacterium. GTDB lineage: Bacteria > Planctomycetota > Phycisphaerae > UBA1845 > UBA1845 > JADFOB01. The sequence continues at coordinate 8,417 of JBMYUM010000135.1, forward strand.
AGACCATGGATGCGCTGAAGAAGGTCGGCACGGACAAGCTGATCCATCATGCCGTCAGTCATTTCGCGCGATGGGGCGAGGCCTTTGTCGGTGACAGCACGTTGGTCAACTCACCGACCGCCGATGTCGCAGGCGATGCCGTTCCCGGCGGCGTATGCACCTTGAACGACCTGTCGGTTGCGGATGCCAAAAAGCGAATCGTCGATTGGTTGGAAAATTCCCGAATCGGACGAGCGGCCGTCAACTACAAGCTGCGTGATTGGCTCTTCAGTCGTCAGCGTTATTGGGGTGAGCCCTTCCCGGTTCTTCATGGACCCGATGGTACAACCGTAACGGTGGACGACAGTGACTTGCCCGTGGCATTGCCGCCGATGGATGACTTCAAACCGACGCCGGTTCCCGATGATTCTGATTCCATGCCGCAACCGCCGTTGTCTCGGGCCACGGACTGGGTGACGGTCGAACGTGACGGCGAAACCTGGCTGCGTGACCTGAACACCATGCCGCAGTGGGCGGGCTCCTGCTGGTACTACCTGCGTTACATTGATCCGCAGAATGACTTGCGTTTTGCCGCGACCGAAGAAGAACGCTATTGGATGCCGGTTGACCTCTATGTCGGCGGCGCAGAGCACGCCGTGCTCCACCTGTTGTATGCACGATTCTGGCACAAGGTACTCTTTGATCTGGGTGAAGTGTCGACGCTCGAACCGTTCACCAAGCTCTTTAACCAGGGCATGATCCAGAGTTTCGCTTTTGAAACAAAGCGCGGCTTGACGGTTGGGCCGGATATGGTCGATGAAGTAAATCAGGACGAATACACGCTCAAGGAGACGGGTGAGCCCGTCAAGCGTAAGGTCGCCAAAATGGCCAAGTCCCTCAAGAACGTCGTCAATCCGGATGACATCATTGAGGAGCACGGCGCCGATACGTTCCGCATGTACGAAATGTACATGGGGCCGTTGGAAGCGGCGAAGCCCTGGAACACGCGCGACGTACCCGGGTTGTCACGTCTCTGCCAGCGTATTTGGCGACTGGTCGTGGATGAATACACGGGCGAGTTGTCGTCGCAACTGACGGATGACGCCCCCGACGATGATATCGATCGGCTTCGGCACAAGACGATCAAACGCGTCACGGAAGAAATTGAGAATATCAAACTGAACACGGCCATCGCTGCCTTGTTCGAATTCGTCAATACCATGACCGGTCTTGAGAAACGTTCCAAGTCGGTAATCAATGATTTTGTGCTGTTGCTTGCACCCTTCGCACCGCATCTGGCTGAAGAACTCTGGCAGCGACTCGGTCACAGTGAGAGCCTGGCTTATGCGCCGTGGCCAACCTTTGACGAGGCGCTGACACAGGATGAAGCGATCGAAATTGCCAGAAAACTGATGATTGAAAAATCCAGGCAGCTTGCAAAGAGTATTCTTGC
>JBMYUM010000136.1:0-9809 GCA_049605375.1 Phycisphaerae bacterium
GGTATGGGTGTCATTTATGAAGCGACACAAGCGTCTCCCAAACGACAGGTCGCCCTGAAGGTGATTCGTTCAAGAGGCGCCTCTGAAGAGATCATCCGTAGATTTGAACACGAGGCAGAAATCCTTGGAGCGTTGAAGCACGTCGGCATTGCGCAGATCTATGAATCCGGGTTTGCCGAAATCGAAGGGCAGAACAGACCATTTCTCGCCATGGAGTTTATCGATGGCGATCACATCGACCGGGTGGTCAAGTCTCGCGGCCTATCAACCCGTGCTATTCTGGAATTGATGGCGCGCGTGTGTGATGCGGTCCATCACGCCCATCAGAAAGGGGTCATTCATCGTGACCTCAAACCCAGCAATATCCTCGCCGTTGAGACTCGAGACTCGGGTACGGATGCACAGTCGTTGGATTTCTTGGGAATCCAGCCGAAGGTCGTGGACTTCGGCGTCGCCCGCGTGACAGATGGCGATATCCGCGCCGTAACGCTGGAGACTCAAATCGGTCAACTGCTGGGCACGCTGGCCTACATGAGTCCGGAGCAAGCCGGTGGCAACCCTCATGAAGTCGACACCCGAAGCGATGTCTATGCGCTGGGTATCATTCTCTTCGAATTGTTGACGGGAAAGCTGCCCTACGATTTTACGAACGCTTCGATCACCGAGATCATGCGTATCATTCGAGAGAAGGAGCCGCTTCGCATCGGCACACTCGAGTCGACTCTACGCGGCGATATTGAAACGATCGTCCTCAAGGCAACCGACAAGGAGAAAGACCGCCGATACAACTCTGCCGCAGACCTCGCTGCTGATCTGCGGCGTTACCTTTGCGATCAACCAATTGAGGCCAGGCCGGCCAGCGCGATGTACCAGCTCGCCAAGTTCGCGCGGCGCAACCGTGCACTCATCAGTGGCGCGGCAACCACGGTTGTCGCCCTGGTCTTTGGCCTTGTGTTTTCAATCATGGGTTTTCTGGAAGCCAGTCGTGAGCGAGATGCCAAGCAATCCGCCCTCGTCGAAGCCAACCGTGAACGTGATGCCAAGCAGGCCGCGTTGTTACAAGCCAACGAAGTCACGCGTTTCTTCACGAATATTCTCGCGAAAGCATCTCCCGAAGCGTTGGGCAAAGACATTACCGTCCGCGAGGTTCTGGACGTAACCGCCGATGATATGAGCGACGACTTCGCAGATCGCCCCCGGTTGGAATCCAAGATCCGTGCCACGCTGGGTAGCACATACATGGCACTGAGCGAATTTGATCGCGCAGCCCAGCACCTGCAAAGCGCCGAAGCACTACTGGCGAACGCCACCGACGTTCGTGAAGAGCGCATATCGATCCAGGCAACGCAAGGTCTGGTCGCCTTCTATCAACACGAATACGAAGAGGCCTTTGCAATTTTTGATGCCCTGGTCGACCAGTTAGCTGCTGGCCCGACGCAGGAGCTTGATGCGGCTGAGGCAAGAACGCTGCGGGCATTCGCCGCCTTACGCATGGGGAAACTCGCTGAGGCCGAGGAAGACTTCGTCGAAGGAATCAAGAAGCTCGAAGAAACGCACGGCCCCAAGGCTGAAAAAGTCCTTGATGCTCGAGCCCGATACGCAGAGTTCTTAACCCGATCAAGAAGTGATTCAGTTGAAGCGTACTTTCGAGATGTGATTTCGATTTCCGAAGAAGTACGGGGAAAAGACCATCCTCAGACATTGTTGCTAAAGGGAAATCTCGCAGTGCACTTCCAGTTTGCTGAGCAACATACCGAAGCGATTAAGCTACTGCAGGAAGTCTACGAAACGCAATCAAAGGTTCTTGGTGAAGCGCACCGGCAGACGCTCATCTCGGTAAGCAACCTTGCTCGAGGCCTCGCAAATGACAATCGTCCGAATGAAGGGCGAGAGCTGATTGAAGCTGCGATCGACGCCTCAACCAAAGCGCACGGCGAAAAATCAGCAACGAATCGCTTTCTTATCTCAGCGTTGGGACAGATTCTGCGCCAGACCGGCGATATGGAAGCCGCGGAGCCCGTCCTGTTGAAATCCGTTGAACTCTGCCGAGAAGCCGAAGGCCCCGACGCCATCGGTACAAGAACGTCAGAACGCCAACTCCTGAACCACTACATAGCGACCGCCCAACTCGAAGCCGGGCTCGAATTGGGAACGTACATGTACGAACGAGCCGTCACGCATGCGGAACCCACAGACCCCTGGTTTTACATGATTCGCTACGATCTTGCCCGCGTCTTTATTGGCTTGGAACGCTACGATGAAGCCGAACCACTCCTGCTGCTGGCCGCCGAAACAGCTCCCGCCAACTGGCTTCCCGCCATCAAGAGGCGACTCGTGTACCTCTACACCAAGAGCGATCAGCTGGACAAGGCGGAGAAATGGAAGGCCGGGTAGCGTAACAATGTACTTGGCTAACCATATCCTCAACAATCTTCCTCGCCAGGCGAGACTTTCTGCTTAACTTCAATTTGATGAATCGCCTTCAACCCACACGATTTGAGTACTCGCACGGGATTCGGCAATTGGCAGTTGGAAAATCGCCTCCCATTTGCTAACGTGAAGCGCGTCGGGGATCAGTAAAATCAAATACAATCAGAGATTCACGCATGTCACGCTTCATTCTCATCACCACGATGGTGGCATTGGTAGGAAATGCGGTATTTGGCCAGTCAATCAAAGGTATTCGCATCGATGGCCCAACCGAAGTTGTTGAGCTGTCCGAAGCACGATTCTCGGTCATTGCAGAATTGGACAATTCATGGGAGTTCGACGTCACACTCGACTCCTTTCTTTCGACTAACCCAGGAGTACACGCGCAGGTAAGCGTGTTTGGGAACGTGCAGACATTCGACGTCCAAGGTGACGCGATCGAGTCCATTGAGGCGAAATATTCGTTCGGTTCCGAAGTCTTCGAAACTCAACTGGATATCACTGTTATTGATGCATCACCACCAGATGCCGCGCTGAGCTTTGATAGCTCCATTGACATCGCCATCGTTCCGGCCAATGAATCCCTTGCGTACCCTGGATCGGGTGGATGGACTATCGAAGCATGGCTGTTTCCCTATAACAACAGTCCTTTCTTGGCATCGCCGGTTGTGGGACAGCTCTCACTCGGAATGGCCGCACGAGATCCCTACGTGTTTACAATTGATAACGGCCAAATTGACTTTCGAGTAGACAATGCAGTCGGGGCATCTCAACTGATCAGTGCCCCAATAGAAGTTCATCGTTGGACACACGTAGCCGGCGTCTACGACCCGGAAGCCGGCATCGCACAGTTGTTCATCGACGGTATTGAGGCGGCACGAGAGCAACTGAATATCACCATGGAATCAAGCGGCAGCTATCCCATTCTGTTTGGAGGCCAAGGAGACGGCCCAAGAAACTACGACGGCATGCTGGATGAGTTTCGCATCTGGGGAGAAGCGCGACAGGCTTGCGATATCCGCGCGTTCATGCATCGATCGTTGACAGGTCAAGAACCAACATTGGTTGGGAACTGGAGTTGCAATGAAGGCGACGGCCAGATTCTAAATGACCGGTCGATTTATGCTAACCATGGCACGCTTGGTTTTTCTGATTTGCTCGAGGAAGCCGATCCACAGTGGGTGTCGCCGGGTGCCGATTTGACCACGAAACCATTCCCGGAACACTCACCAGGCCCGCTTGAAGACGAAATCGACTGCGACGGCGATGTTGATCTCGACGACTACGCCGAATTCAATGCCTGTTTCTTGGGCCCGGAATTCATGACACCACTGGGCTGCCTGACGGCTGATCTTGATCGGGATGAAGATGTAGATCTTATTGACTTCGCAAAACTCGTCACGGTTTTCAACGATCTACCCCAGCCCTACAATTGATTCTCTTCAAAATTCTGTATGCGATGATTACGCCGGCAAAGTCCATGCTCCTCCGGTCGCAGACCATTGCACAAAGACGCTCGAATCGCTAGATCAATCAAGGTGTGACGCATCTTCGCGCCGCTGGTGCGCGAGAATCGCCTCCACATCGTCGCGAATCTCGAAAAGTTTGTCCAAACGCGTGATAGCCAGGGATTCCCGCACATCCTGCTGCAACCCGACCAGAATCAGCTTCTGACCCGCCTTGGTCAAGGTATTGAGCAATTCCACAAGCGCACTGAGTGAGACGCTGGGAAAGAACGCAACGGCCGACAAATCAAGAACAACCGGACAAGCACGAGCCGTCGCCGCCCCGTCGAGTGCCTCGCTGAGCATTCGACGTGTCGACTCATCGTCCAGCGTTTCCTGATTCACAACGTTCACCAGCAGGCCATCACGCTGGTCAATCGAGACGATCTTCTGTTCTGACATCCTACTATCGCTCCAACTCCGCCTGACCGGGGATCGCTGCCTCGTCCACGCAGAAACTATGAATTCCTGATACCGCCGATCTGCCGCGACAGTCTCTGTGGATTCGAAGCCCAACGCAAAGCTTCCGTCATTCGAATCAAATGATCGTCATACATCTGCAACAGATGTTGATCAAATGACTGCATGCCGGCCTCTTCCGTTTCAATGTACTCGCTCAGTTCTGATAACCGATTTTCCAGGATGAACTTCTCGGTTACCGCATTCCCACGCAATATTTCTACGGCCGGACGCCTGCCGCCGGCGCTGAGGCGAACCAGACGCTGCGAGATGATTGCCTCCAGCGACCCAGAAAGCTGCGAAAGCAACAACGTGTGCTCAGCCGGAGGAAACATCGCAATAATTCGCTCTACCGTCTGCGAAGCATCTGCACTGTGAACCGTCGCAAACACCTGGTGCCCCGTATCCGCTGCACGCAACGCCATGCGCAACGTGTCCACATCGCGAAGCTCACCAACCAGGATGACATCCGGATCCTGACGCAACGCCTGACGCAACGCCTGATCAAACGACGGCGTATCCGAACCGACTTCGATTTGAGAAATAAACGCCTTGTCTGGCGAATAGACGAACTCAATCGGATCTTCGACCGTAATGATCTTCATTCGCTTCGTCGTATTGATCAGATTGATCATCGATGCAAGCGTGGAGCTCTTACCACTGCCGGTCGTACCCGTCACCAGTGTCAGCCCCCGTTGCACAAGCGCGATATCCTGCACGGCCTTGGGAAGATTCAGATCTTCGATCGACGGAACCTCCAGCTTGACCACGCGCAATGTTATGCCCGCCTGCCCCAGCTGACGATACGCACTGCAGCGAAATCGCGCGATCCCCGGAATCGTATGCGAGAAATCCAGGCCATACTTGATAGCCTCTTCGATCTCGGACGAATCACGCGTGGGCGTCATCGATAAGATGAATGCGACGACATCTTCGTTCTCTAGTGGTTCGGCCTCAACTGCCCGCACCTGTCCAGCGATACGCATCATCGGGACAGTCGCAGCCTGGATGTGTATATCTGATGCGTTGTTCTCGACGGCGTATCGAAGCAGCGCTTGAAAATCCATGTCACACCCCTACGTAGGCATTGCGTATCGATCGACCTGAAAGCCACGATCCCAAGGAAAACCTGATCGACTGTAAACAGCCTAGTCCCGCGTCAATTCGAACGCGAGCAACGAGATATCATCCGTTAATGGCGCGGTACCACACCATGCCTTGAGCTCTTCAACGCAACGGCCGATGCTGTCGTCAAGGCTGCCTTCCTGACTCCGGCCGATCATACGATCGAGCCCCTCGATCTGTACCATTTCTCGTTCTTCGTTGACGGCCTCCGACAATCCATCTGAATACAGATAGACGCGTTCGCCGGGCTGCAGCTCGATGCTCGATTCCTCGATCTCGGCATCGGCAATGACACCAATCGGCAGGTTGCCACCGGTCAGCTGTTCCGGGTTCGAACCGGGACGAACGAGAAATGGCGGCGGATGACCCGCATTCGCGTACCGGAGCAGACCGGTACGCAGGTTCAGGACCGCATACACCATGGTCATGAACTTCCCGCCGCTTGAAGCCATCGGAAATTGACGATTCAAGTAGGCCAATACGTCCGAGGGAGACTGACTGACGGGCTTTCCATCCGCCTGCCCCGCAATCAAAATCGATGAGCTTGGATCGCGAACATTGAGCACCTGACTCACCGTGACTGACAACAGCGCGGCGGGCACACCATGACCGGTCACATCCAACAGATACATGGCCACCTCATCATCACCGATAGGCACCACGTTGAGAATGTCACCCCCGAGTTCATCACACGGTTCAAAGTGCCAGCCAAATTTGGCGTTCACGTCGACAGGCAAATCTTGCGGAAGCAGATTGCGCTGAATCGCCGAGGCCGCATCAAGGTCTCGCTTCATACGATCATTAGCTGAACCCAGAGCCTCGTTCTTGGACACGAGTTGTCGCTCAAGCTGGATAATCCTCTCCCCGGCCTTCAACCGAACACGCAATTCGTTTCGGTCGAACGGCTTCGCGAGAAAGTCGTCGGCCCCGGCTTCCATTCCCGCCACCAGATCAGATTTCTCTGAACGGCCCGTGAGCATGATGAGATAGATATAACTAGCGGCATCTGATTGACGAATGTGCTCCACCAACTCGCGACCGTCCATATTGGGCATATCCCAATCGGTTACGACCAGGTCGAATTCCTTCTCCTGAAAGCGACGCCACGCATCGGCGCCATCTTCGGCCGCCGTCACGTCATGCCCCCAGCGTTCCAGTTGTCGTAACAAAGACTGGCGTGTGATCCGCTCATCTTCGGCAATGAGGATTCTCATGTGGATTTACTCTGTAAGAATTCGCGCAACGCAGCCTGCAACCGAAGAGTCTCACGCTCCACCACTTCTGCAGCAGATTCCAAGTCACCCACACGGCCTTCCCGTCCCATCGATTCGAGTTCGCGAGCAGCACCTTCCGCCGTCTCTGCACAGAAGTTCGCCAACATTCCCTTGAGCGTGTGAGCCGCAGTCACCAGGCTTTCAGCGTCCTGCGCCTTGGCCGCAACGCGGATTTGCTCTAGCAGGTCCGGGCTGTCCTCATCCAACATGCTGACCGTGTCTTCCAGAAACTCAAAGTCACCATCAACACGGTCGATTAACTCGTCCCGATCAAAAGGCTCGGACATGGTATTTCCTCACTGCTTTCCTGAAGGCTCATTGCTGCAGTTCAGCAAGAACTCGATCGATCTCAGCGAACAACACAGCACGCTTCACTGGTTTGGAGACGTATCCATCCATGCCGGCGTCGAGGCAACGTTCCTTGTCACCAGTCATCGCATTTGCTGTCATGGCAATAATGGGAATATGAGGATCGCCATCTTTTTCTCCTTCAAGATCGCGAATACGACTAGTCGCCTCCAACCCGTCCATTTCCGGCATCTGCATGTCCATCAGAATAACGTCGTATTCATCCTTGCCCCATGCATCCACGGCTTCACGACCATTATTGGCAACAACAACTTCATGCCCCGCTTTCTCAATCGTCCGCACCGCAAATTTCTGATTCACTGCGTTGTCTTCAGCAAGCAGAAAACGCAAGGTGCGTGGCGCCCCCGTTGCATCACCAGAACTGGACGCGGGCGATTGCATCTGGTCCGAACCCGCATGCTTCGCGACCGCGTTCACAATCGTATTCAGTAACAACGACTGCTTGACTGGTTTCATGAGGTGAGCAGAAACACCAATCTCCCGACAACGCTTGACGTCACCAGGACGAGATGCACTGGTCAACAGAAGAAAAGGGACGCCCTTGTGCCGTGCCTGTTCTTGAATTCTCTGGAAGAGCTCAAATCCATCCATTTCCGGCATATTCACGTCGGAGATAACAAGCCGGAACGGCTTGGCAGCATTCTCGGCACGGTCCATTTCAGCAAGTGCTGCTGCACCACCCGACGCTGTCCGCGGAACAAGCCCCCAGTTACCAACCATTTCCTCAAGGATACGACGATTTGTCCCATTGTCATCAATAATGAGGACCGGCATGCCTTCCAGCAACGCTTTCCGCTCAGCACGATCGAGCTTGGCACGCGGCTCACCGATCCCGAATACGACCGTGAAATGAAACGTCGAACCTTCGCCAAGCTTGCTCTCAGCCCAAATCCGACCGCCCATCAGTTCGACCAGTTGGGTCGAAATCGTCAGCCCCAGCCCGGTTCCTCCGAACTTGCGAGTGGTGGATGCATCCGCCTGTTCAAAGGGACGAAAGATGGCGTCAACCTTCTCTTGAGGAATCCCGATACCGGAATCGCGAATGGAAAAATGCAGCTTGGTACTCTTGTCCGAGCGCTCCACCTCGACCACGCTGACGACAATCTCACCCTGTTCCGTAAACTTGATAGCATTCCCCACCAGGTTGACCACAACCTGACGTAAGCGGTACATGTCGCCAATGAGTGCGTCATGAATTTCCGGCGGAACGCGATAGATCAGCTCAACACCCTTGCTATGTGCCCGGTGGGCGAGCGTGCTCAGCATGTCTGCGAGCGAATCCCGCAAGTCAAAGTCAATAGGCTCAATGTCCAGCTTGCCCGCTTCGATCTTCGAGAAGTCGAGAATATCATTGATCAAAGTGAGGAGTGCATCAGCCGATGACCTCACCGTATTCAAGTAGTCACGCTGCTCAGGTGTCAGATCCGTATCGAGCGCTAACTCCGTCATACCAATGATGCCATTGATAGGCGTCCGAATCTCGTGACTCATGTTCGCGAGAAACGCCCCCTTCGCCTTGTTCGCCTCTTCGGCGGCCCGGGTCGCGTTCGCCAACTCAGACGTTCGTTCTTCGACTGTCTGCTCCAGCTGATCACGGTGGAGTGCCAAACGCTCGTTCTGCGCACGCACCTCGGCCATCAACTCGGACCGGGAACGATGCTTGAGACGCTGGCGCTGCTCTTCGACAAACGCCTCATGCAGCGCAACGTCTTGCTGCAATCGGCGAGTCACTTTCACTTCCGTGCCATGGCGGCGAACTCTTGAACCGTCGAAGTATCGATCAAACGCACGGCTACCGTCATAAGCGGCGCATACAAAAGTCAGCACAAGATGCTGCGCATTGGCGTCAGACTGAACGGCGACATGAATCTCTCCACCGTCGCCACCTTCGAGCATCTGACGTGACACCTCTGATGCATCGACAGCCAGACGCGTCGCCGTGATCGCATCGAATCGCAACGCCTCCGCAAAACGACGGATCTTCTTCCTGGATTCGACGACCGACGCGAGTTCTCGGATGTGAATCACGCCAAAAGAAATCATGACGAATACCTCATCACGACACAGGACGCATCATCATGCGCCTTGCCGAATCGATCCACGATCTTCCCGGCCACATCGTCTGGTGAATCATGCCGCAGCGCCGGGTAGTCTGCAGCCGCAAAGTGAGACCTGACGCCATCCGTATACATGACCACAACATCACCATCCGCAAGCGGAAGCGTCTCTTCGACCGGCGTCCGTGTCTCACCACCTACCACGCCGTCCCGCGAAACCAAACGTGTTTCGTGGCTACCGAATCGACGAATCACCGTGTTTCCAATTCCGGCGTAATGGAGCATGCCTGTCGAACAATCAACGTATCCCAACCCGACCGCAGCGCCGCGAGATCCCCGAAATCGCTCGTGCAGATCAGTAAGAACAGCCACAACATTGCCCGAGACGCTTCGCGACAAGTAATCCTGCATTCGAACCGCCAGTTCATGCGCGTCGGGACCATGCCCTAGTACATCGATGATAACCGCGAGTACACCGCTGTCGGTGGAAACCGTGAACGCAGCATCGCCACTGACTTTCTGACCAAACATGGCGCGAACCATCGCACCGCTGTCTACCGAACATGTCATCATGAAAGCCACTTGCGAAC
>JBMYUM010000137.1:0-9648 GCA_049605375.1 Phycisphaerae bacterium
AAACAGCCGCATGAAACGCCACGGGCACTGGAACTTGAAGAGATGCCTCATGTCATCGCCGATTACCAGCGCGCGGCAGAACGTTGTCGCAGCGCCGGGTTTGACGGTGTCGAAATTCACTCCGCAAACGGCTACCTGCTTGATACGTTCCTTCAGTCCAAGACGAATCATCGCACCGATCAATATGGCGGGAGTATGGAGAACCGTTATCGCTTGCTGGATGAGATCGTTCAGAGCGTATGCAGTGTTTGGCCAAGCAATCGCGTCGGAGTGCGATTATCACCCAACGGTTCGTTCAATGACATGGGGTCACCCGATTTCCGTGAACAGTTCACCTACGTCGCGGAACAGCTCGATCAGTATGGCCTGGCATACTTACACGTGATGGACGGACTCGCATTCGGGTTTCACGAACTCGGCGAACCCATGACGTTGACCGAGTTCCGTGCGGTCTTCGGCAGCCGACTGATTGGCAATTGCGGCTACGACCAGGCATCCGCGGAATCGGCAATTGCCGAACAACGTGCCGACATGATTGCGATTGGCCGCCCGTTCATCAGCAACCCCGATCTGGTCGCTCGCTACGCCAACGGATGGCCACTGAACGAAGACGCCGACACGAGTGTCTGGTATAGCGGTGGCGGTCGCGCCGGATACACGGACTTCCCGGCCTACACCGATAAGTAGCCATCGACTCAGCAGCGGCTGGTCGGGCCCAGGCCCGATCGGCCTGCCGGTTAGAAACGTCCGATGTCCACGTGTCCACACACCACGTAATCGCCACAAAGCAGAAGGTCGAATACTTTCGTCAATCCGGCAATGCCCCGCAGATCCGACTCTCCAACTCGTCCTCAAACTGCCGAAGCTTCCATTCCGCGAATGCCTTCTCCCGAATAGGATTCTCTTCAAAAACTATCGTGTCAAACAACTCGCCGCGCGACCGTCTTTCACAAAAATCCGCGGGAATGTGGAGCTGAATTGTCTCCCAATTGCGTATCACATTCCAGTTACCATTCATATCCTCGATTTCAAACCCGAACTCCTCATTTCGCCTCAATTTCAAGACGCCATAATCGATCAACTCCTTGAACGATTTTGGAACATCCCCAGTGGAGGCAATGAAATCAAAAACCGCACTCTCGATTACTCCTATTACAGCTTTTTGGTATACGTCAAAGTTAGTTCTACTCTGCGCATCCAGCACGACTCGCATTAGGCCAAAACAAATAACCCCGATTAAGCCAGCCAAGCCCACAACACGCACAAGCACAAGTTGACTCGATTTTTTCAATTTTCCAGTTCCAGATCTTTGCCATACTCTAGCCAATGAAAGACATCGATAATGCACTCATACGATAAGCCATGAAAATTCGGCAGGAGGCCTCCACCATGATGCGTTTTTGCCTGATTATATCCTCCACTTCCTCCATAGAAATCTCTTTCGCAGTGTTACAGCAAAATTGGTAGCCAGGTAGGTCGTGCCTTGGCACGACGCCTATCTGGTCGGTCTTGCCGAGGCATTGACAGGCATAGACTCGACGTTGCCGAACCGATCGGAGAGACGCCGGGGTGCCATGCTTGGATCTTTGATCCAAGCATGTCCGTGCTATTTAGCCCAATGCCAATCGAAGATGCATGCCTGACAAAACGAATCGGATCGATTGACCCAATACGGGAGATCCCAGAGTATTCGTCGTACGGAAGACACTCGCATCGAACTCATGGCATGCAGACTCATGTGCAGGGCGCTCGGGTTTCAACCGTCGTGCCAGGGCACGACCTACCGGCCTACGCCGATAAATAGCCATCGACTCAACAACGGCTGGTCGGGCCCAGGCCCGATCGGCCTGCCGCCATCGAACCAGGCCCCCCTCCTCTGCCAACGACCAAAAAAGTTTCCTTTTGTCTGTGAGAATCCTCGCTTCACTTCGACTAACCGCGCAAGGCCAGCGCCCAGAGTGCAGCTGGGAAATCAGGACTTGACCACAGGCCGACAACCTGTGCGACCACCAAGAACGGAACCAATGGACATGATATCGACGAACAGAAAACCAAGCAGTGTAGTAGTAGGCGTGCTGAGCGGAGCATGCATGATGGCCGGTTGCGCCATGGACCCGACGGATACCGGCGGTACCGATCCCTCGACGAACCGAACCCTGGAAGTCTCTTTCTCCAACCTCGAGCCACTGGGCGAGGGCTTTGTCTACGAAGGATGGCTCATCGTTGACGATGCACCGGTCGCGGCAGGCCGCTTCTCTGTGAACGAAGATGGCGAACCTGTTCCAAGCTCGTTTGAAGTCAACGACGACGACGCATCTGCCGCGTCAATGTACGTACTGACGATCGAGCCAGACGTCGATGACGATCCCGCTCCAAGCGATACGCACATACTGGCCGGAGCATTCGATGGTTCCGAAGCCGACCTCACCGTCGAGCATGGGGCTGCCTTGGGCGACGATTTCACCATGGCAATGGGAAGCTTCATTCTGGATACCCCCACCACGACCGAGGTAGCGGAAGACTTCGATCAGGGCATTTGGTGGCTCGATCCGTCGGGCGGCCCCGGGGCTTCACTGGAGCTTCCGGAACTTCCCGCGGGATGGGTATACGAAGGCTGGGTCGTGGGCGACGATGGCCCGGTTACAACGGGCCGATTCCTCTCAGCTAACGAAGCCGATGCCGACGGCGCGGGTGCAACGGCCGGGCCAGACGCTGAACCGCGATTCCCCGGCCAGGATTTCATCGATCCGCCGGTCAGCTTGATCGGTTACGCTGCCGTCATCAGCATTGAGCCGGAACCCGATGACAGTCCGGCCCCATTCGTACTCAAGCCGCTCGTTGATATGGACATCGAAGATGTTGGCGCAGGCGTCTTGCAGGACATGGCAAACGCAGCAGACGACTTCCCGACGGGAACGGTCACCATTAACTAGCGTGTCAACCAACTGGCATCGCCAACCGTTGACATGACAGGCGACCAGGAACTGCCCGATACTGGCTGTATCCTTCGACCGCGAATCAAGGATACAGCCGGGCGGGCAGGAACCTTCGCCCGACCGCGACCGCCTCCCCCTTCGCCCTTCCCCCTTCTCAATCCCACACGCCTGCAATTGAATCCGGGTACAAACTCCACGAACAACATCTAAACGAGTGTCCGTCCCGCCGCAGACTGATCCGACTACGATAATTCTTTCGCTTCAAATGACATCACGTCACGCGAGCCAGGCACGGTTGTCAAAACGGACCATGATCATGGACCCTGTGGTGAGCATTCCGATGAACATGACGACCAGTCCCCATTCTGATGTGGTCGGAATGGGCGGCGGCAGTGAATACGACAAATCATCGATGAGTACACCGTCGCTGCCGGGTGCCGTCGCAAAGTGGATGTCGACTTCAAAGAAAGGCGTGTCACTGGTGATCCCGAGAAACGAGAAGGAGCCCTGCCCCTGATCAGACGAGAAGGGGATGTCGGGCAAAGCCGCATCCAGCGTCAGGCTCAGCCCTGTCGATTCAAAATCACCCTCGACATCAACAAACACAGCACCGATGGCCGTCAGCGGCTGAGCGAATGACACGCGAATGACACCCTCGCAAGAGGGATCGCACTCCGGTGCAAACATATTCGGCGGGCTCGGCGGGTTGGGAAACTGCAGGTTGGCCTGTGCGTACAAACCACTGCCATCAACGGAAGTAAAGACAGGAAACCCCGAGCTGCCGGAGAATTCATCGCCGTCGAGTGGGATGAAAGTGGAACCCGGGACGGAGTCGAAGTCGAGCGTGACTGTCGTGCCCGCAGCAGCCTGCCAACCACTCAAATCGTTCTCAAAAACCGTTAGACCCGCCCACGCCGACGGTACCGCCGTCAGTAAACAAAGGCTCGATACAACAGACATGACGCGAATACACATGGAGGCTTCTCTCTTCTCGTAGATAGCGATCGCGTTACGTAGATATCCCTGCGCATCGTTCGATCTCAATGACCCTTCTGTCACATCCTAGCAAGACAGGGCGTGATTAAAGAGAGAAAAATACGCCAGCTTCGGTTGGAATGGCCCAGGCGGCAGTTGGAACGCTATTTCCCTCGCAGTAACCTGTTCCGACCAACAGTATCATTGAATACCAATGCACGGCTTGCTACGATGCACTCCCGCTGGCCGCCATATCTGAATGAAGCAAGACCAAGGAGGATGAAGAATGAAGAGCATTCGCCGGTCTCCAATGACCACTGCAGCATTCGTTCTGATAACGCTGAATACCGTCACCGTTGGTGAAGTCTTGCAGTTCCATGCACACCTGACAGGCGATCAGGCCGAAGACTGCAAGGGAACAGGGTCCGTCAGCACCGGCCACGCTACGTTTACGCTCGATACGGATTCTGGCGACGTCGATTACCACATCCAATTCACACCATTGGATTCACCTGAGAACGCTTCACACATTCATGGCCCGGCCGGCCCTTGCGAGTTCGGCGTACCGATCCTCAGTCTTCCATTCGGCAACCCCAAAATCGGTACATACACCCTAACGATCGGACAGGTACAGGACATGATCGCCGGCCTGCATTACACCAATATTCATAGCGAGGCGTTTCCCGATGAGGAAATCCGCGGACAGATACAACTCGTACAAGGTGCTGTGCCGGCAACATCATCTTGGGGATTGATGATCCTAACCCTGCTGTTGGCTGTGACAGGCACACTCATCCATGTCGGAAGATCCGCCCCCGCCCCGAGTTAGCCACTTTACAAACATAGAACCAAGGAACAGCGGAAATGAACGCTCGCAGCCTCTCACGCACCAGAACGATCATCGCTTTCAAGCTTGTCATGTCGGTATGCCCATTTGCACTGGCAGAGCCGACCGAGAAGACTGAAGACAATTCAACCACGGCAATCAGCAGCAAGATTGAAGAAACGAAGGCCGGCGAATTGATCCTCGTCGAGACAGTGCTCATCGCGGCTCCCGTCGACAAGGTTTGGGCCGCCTACACGACCACCGCAGGCTACACCTCATGGGCCGCCCCCGTTGCAGAGATAGACTTTCGTGTAGGTGGGACGATTCGCACACACTATGACAAAGACGCCAAGATCGGTGACCCGAAAACAAATACGGTTCGCATCTTGAACTACGTCCCGCGGAAGGTTCTTACACTTCAAGCCGATGTCTCGGACAATTGGCCCGACATCATGAAGGAACAGGCCGAGTACCTCTACAACGTGATTCTCTTCGAGAAGATCTCACCCAACAGCACACGACTCACATCGTACGGATTGGGTTACAGAGACAATCCGGAGATGCGAAATCTGATGAAGTTCTTTGTGCGCGCCAACAAAGGGCTGTATGCGAATCTACTGAAGGCGGTTGAGTAACGGCTCATCGTTCGATGCCTCAAGATGTCGCTGGATAAGCATGCGCCCCTCGTCCAACCGACAGGCCCGAAAAACCTACCTGCAGATAGACATTCGATTTAATCGAGCGGTCTGCTAAACTGCGGGTGGCCAACGCGCTTGTTTTCATTGGAACGTGGGGCGAGCAATGGCAAACCGCCACCGTCCACGCCTGCACTTCTATTCTCGTGAAAACACGCTTCGCCAGGAGCCAAACAAAGCAATGAATGCCGACAACAAAATGACCGTCGCACTCTGCGGGGGAGGATCGTCAGCCCACGTCTTGATTGCCATGGCCGGACGGAACGACAACTTCGACGTTCGAGCCTGGGTCATGGAACGAGAACTCGATACGTTCCGAGCAGCGGAACATATGCGTTGCGAAGTCGCCATGCCGGAAGCCAAGGGTGATTTCGAATGCACCGGAACGGCTCGCTACGAATCAGACCCGGCCAGGGTCATTCCCGGCGCCGATGTGGTCATCTTTTGCGGGCCGATCAGCATCTACCCGATCTGGATGGCCGGTATCGCCCCCCATCTTGATCCTCAGACCATGGTTGGCGGGCTGTTTCTACAGGGAATTCACTTACCCGCCATGGGACGAAAACTGAACTTCCCTGATTCGACTACATATTTCGGCTTCGGGCTCTACCCCTTCGCCAGTCGCATTGTCTCGTTCGGTTCGCACGTTCGCGTACTCGGCGCCAAAGATTTCGCCAATATCTGCATCTCAGGACCACGCGACAAAGACGTCATTCCTCTGTTTGAAACCATGATCGCAACGCCGATGGAATTCCGTCGACAGTCACATTTTCTCGCGTGCGTGCTCAACACGACCAACGCGTTGACACATCCCGCAAGGATGCATGGCATCTACAAAGACTGGGCCGGACCCGACACAACCTGGGAAGAAAAAGACATACCACTCTTCTACGAAGACATGGACCAATACTCTGCCGAGTCACTGGAACGACTCAACGTCGAAGCATTGAACGTGCGCGACGCGATCGTGAAAGAGCATCCGGAACTGGATCTCTCCGGTATCAAGTCTCGGCTGGAGATCTTTCAAGCCTATGGCGATTACGTGGGTGACAACACGTCGCTCCTGACATGCTACCGAACCAATCAGGCCTACAAGGGCATCACCGCCCCGACCGAACCGGCCGATGCGCCCGGCACCGTAAAGTGTCCGGCTCATCATCGGTACTTCCAGGACGATATACCGTTCGGCCTGTGCGTGTTCCGCTACCTTGCCGACTTGGTCAATGTCGCGACACCCGAAATGGACATGCTCATAGAATGGGGGCAGGCCATCATGCAGAAAGAGTATCTTGTCGATGGAAAACTGAAGGGCAAAGATGTAAAGGAAATTCCGGTGTGGGGCTACTCCCTGGAAGAACTGATCTCCGCTTGAACGATCAACCCACCGATTCCGATGGTAGGTCGGCCCCAGGCCCAACGAATCTTCGTGACAAGATTCAAATGGTAGGTCGGGCCCTGGCCCGACATGCCTTGATGGTGGCATGCAATTTTGAGCCGATAGGTCGGCTCCTGGCCTAACGAATCTTCATGATTAGATTCAGATGGTAGGTCGGGCCCTGGCCCGACGAATCTCTATGGTAATACGCAGGTCACACCTGCATGGAGGGAAATATGCACATGGTGAATCGCTCGTTGAACACGCTTCGATGGCTGACCGCACACTCTATTCGTTCAAACGCATCACCGATCATCCTGTTGCTCGGAGCACTGATCACCGCGGCCGGATGTGCACAGCCACCCGTCATCACCATCGCAACCGATGCCGCGTTCCCCCCATTCCATTTTCTGAACGATGATGAATCAGTGACAGGCCACGACATCGAGCTGGCTAAAACCGTCCTCGATCATGCAGGTTACCAGCATCGTGTTCGCGTCGTTCGACCATACAGCCAGCTGCTGGATGGATTGGAAAACGGCGAGCATGACATGGTCGCGGCAACCACCGGCATCACGATCGAACGGCGGAAGCGATTCCTCTTCTCGCTCCCCTACTTCAAAACCTGCCAGGCTTTTCTTGTTCGCAAGGGCACCAATGAACCTCAGTCTCGTGCCGCGCTGGCCGGGCTGCGCGTCGGCGCCACCGGAACAGGAACGTCAGCAAGCGCACGCGACAAGGTAACGAACGTCGTCCATGTGGCACTACCCTCCGGAACCGATGGCGTGGATGCCCTCCTCGCTCGCGAAGTTGACGCCTTCGTCGTCGATGAATTCGAGGCCGTCGCCGCTGCTCGTACTCATCCGGAGAAACTGGCAGTCTTGCCGGAACCGGCTGCATTGGAATTATACGGCTTCGTCATGGCGACCGATCGCATCGAACTCCTGCAGGCTGTTAACGATGCACTTGTTCAACTCGAACAAGATGGTGTACTGACCGAAATCCGGAAGACGTTTGGCGTCGCCAGGGATGCCGATTGGCCGATCGTCATGGAGGAGTGACTTTGCCCGATCGCACGACATCCCTATGATACGCGAGTGCCCGCTGGCACTGCCGTAAGGCGGATGAAAATGATGCACCGCAATCGAGTTTAACGGGAAAGTCGACATCTTCTCCTACCCAGGACTCCAACCATGACCGCCTCCACGCGAACCGGCTGGCGCGAAGACCTGCGCATCGTCATCTTCGAAGCCGACACCCCCGCCGGCAAAGCCTTTGACGTCATACTGCTCATCGCCATCTTACTGAGCGTAAGCGTCGTCATGGCCGAAAGCGTCGCGCCGCTGCGGGAGAGATACGGCTACGCAATCGATGTCAGCGAATGGACGTTCACGATCCTCTTCACCATCGAATACACCCTGCGTTTGATCTGTGTCCGGCATCCGATGCACTACGCACGAAGCTTCTTCGGCATCGTCGACCTGCTCTCGATCGCACCAACCTACCTGAGCCTGCTCGTCCCCGGCGCCGAGTCGCTGCAGGTGATCCGTGGACTGCGACTGCTTCGCGTCTTCCGCGTCTTCAAGCTCGGACGATTTCTCGGTGAAGCCAGCCTGCTCACGCAGGCCCTCATGGCCAGTCGCCACAAAGTCACCGTGTTCCTCGGAACGGTGCTGATCCTCGTCACCATACTCGGTGCGGCCATGTACCTGATCGAAGGTGAAGAGAACGGATTTACCAGCATTCCGATCGGCGTCTACTGGGCGATCGTCACACTAACCACCGTCGGCTACGGCGATATCGCCCCCTCGACAGTGCTGGGCAAGACACTGGCTGCGATGGTGATGGTACTGGGCTACAGCGTTATCGCAGTCCCGACCGGCATCGTCACGGCTGAGATCGTCGAGACCGCCGTCGGTCGTCGTATTTCCACCCGATCATGCCCGGTGTGCCTGAGCGAAGGGCACCTGACAGACTCGCGATTCTGCAAAGATTGCGGCGCGCCACTCAGGTAAGCACGCACAACGACTGACCACGGCAACCGATCAACCAGCTCACGACAACGTCGACAGAAACGCAACCGTGTCACTCGGCTCCGGACGGGATGTGTAATCAGGGTCAACGTCGGCCTTGCGAATCACACCCGACGTGTCAATCACATATCGAGCTGGAATCGGCAAACGCCATCCACCCGTCCCGTTATGCGCATCAAGATCGATGCCGAACCCACGATAGATCTCAATGATCTGGTCCGGCACATCAAACACCAGACCGAAGGATGCCGCCACGCCCAACCCCTCATCCGATAGCACCGGAAACTTCAAGCGATTCTTCTCGGCCGAAGCCTTCGCATGCTCCATCGTCGCCGGGGTAATCGCAACGAGCGTCGCACCATGAGACTGCATGTCAGACAATGATCGCTGCAGAGCAACCTGCTCCGCGTTGCAGTACGGTCACCAAACCCCGCGATAGAAACTCAGAACGACCGGCCCGCCGGCCAACGCCTCCTTCAGGTGAAACGTGGTTCCATCCGATGAAGGCAAGTGAAAGTCCGGCGCCTGGTCACCCTCTCCTTTCACACCATCGAGAATGCCTGAAGTACGCTGCGCCTCGGTCGCATCGTGCATAACCTGTCGGACATCGGCCGGAATTCGCTCCTTCGCCGCCTCAACCATCTTCTCCAATGTCTGCTGCAAACTCATGACAACCGCTCCCTACGCAATACAACTCCTTCAACAGATGATCAACGTACACGACCAACTTGAGCATCGCAAGAAAGGCGCCCGCCGCGGACTTTCCTTCATAGTCTAGCATCTTCGTTCATGTCATAACCTGATACCC